>CAYZYD010000437.1:0-4083 GCA_964482505.1 uncultured Planctomycetia bacterium
ACCTGGGGGTCCCGAGGAACTGGTCGCCGACTTCGACCGAGCCGTCGCTATCGTCAACCCGGTCGATCTCGCCAACGCCGCACTCGAGGAAGCCCTGCTACGGCCTGGAAGCGTCGCGCTCGAACACGGCTTCCGCAACGAGCCGCTGGCTCGAGCGACTCTCAAGCTCGGGGTCGGTGAAGCCTACCAAGGGATCACCGCTTTCGACCGGGCGGCCGAACTCTTCGAAAGCGCCGAACGCGACTTTCGCGAGACGGTGGGAGAGACCGACCCGCAGACCTATTCGGCTCGACTGCGACTCACGTCGCTCGCGATGGATCGTGACCAGCTCGACTCGGTCGAGGCGAGTTTGACCGCTCTGCTTCCCGAACTCGAGGCGGAGCTCGGCCCGGAGCATCCGCAGACGTTACAAGCGGTCCACCAACTCGGTTCGGCCCTGACTCAACTCCAAAGACCCGAAGCAGCGCTTCCGATCCTCGAGCGAGCGGTCGAGTCGCGCGAGCGAGTCCTCGGCGCGGACCACGCTGAGACGATCGCTTCGATGAATACCTACGCTCTCTGTTTGGCGTCACTCAATCGGTACGGCGAGGCGGATAAGGTCTTTCGCGACGCGATCGCGCGACAGATCCGAAGCTTTGGACCCGACCACCCGAGAACGCTCGGGATTCGCCTCAACCGCGCCAATCAGCTGCGCGAGGCAAAGCAGCACGAAGAGCGGGTGCGGGTGCAGAGCGAAGTTCTCAAGACGTGCCAGATTCAGATCGGGGCCGAAGCGCTGCAGACCGCGCAGGCGCATCAAAACTTAGCGGAGGCCTTTATCGACGTCGGTCGGTACGAAGAGGCCGAGGAGCACGCGCTGCGCGCCCACGAGATTCGCAAGCAGAGGCTCGGCCGTTACCACTCCCGCACGCTCTTCTCTTGCCGCGTGGCGGCGATCTGTCTCACGCGCCTCGGCAAGTTTGGCGAGGCGGAGAAGTATCACCGCGAACTCGTCGACCGGACGGTCGAGGTCCTCGGACCGACGGCGCGAGCCACTCTCGATCACAAGACGAACTTTGCGATCTGGTACGCGACCCAAGGTCGACTCGAAGAGGCGGTACCGATTTTTGAAGAGGTCTACGAAGTGCGTCGGGAACGCGCGGGACCGAAACACCCCGACACGCTTGGCGCGATGTCCGATCTCGCTCGCGCCTACCAAGACGCGCGACGATTCGACGACGCGATCGAGCTCAACCTCGCGACGATTGAGCTCAAGAGTGAAGTCCACGGTCCCAAACACCCGAGCACCCTCTGGACCAAGAGCAACTTGGTGAGCCTCTACGGGCAACTCAACCGAGTCGACGACGCACTCCCCCTCGCCGAGGAGGTCTATCGAGCCCGGGTCGAGACCCTCGGACCCGAAGACCTTCACACGCTCGTCTCGAGGTACGATCTCGCGATGCTGCAGCTCCAAGCGGGTGACGCCAAGACGGCCGACCGCGAACTCAGCGAAATGCGCGCGGCCGCCGCAGTCGCCTTCCGAGACCGTCCCCTTCAACTCGTGACGTATCATTACGGTCGGGCTCGCGTCCTCAAGCAGCTCCAACGGTTTGCTGAGGCCTACGACCAGGTCTGCATCGGCTACCGATTGGCGACCGAAGAGATCGATCGGCCGACTCCTCCACTCCAGCTAACCGTGAAGATCGCGGTCGAAGTGCTCGAAGCTTGGAAAGTGGAAAGTCCCGAGGAAATTCCCGAGGGCGCGCTCGCGGAGTGGCGAGAGCGCCTCGCGACCGAGGGTTGGGGTCACCCCAACGCGACGCGATGACCCGCCAGAGTTGCGATTACTCTTTGAGTTTGCGGCGGAGCTCGTAGAGACCCGGGATCACTTGGCGTCTGAATTCCCCCTGGTCGGTGTATTCAAACTCTTCGGTCTTTTGCGTGGCTGGATCGATGACGTCGATCCGGACGATCTGAGTTCCCGACTCATCTTCGTAGCGGCTCGTCACGCGCGCACGGACATCTTGGGGATAGAGGGCCTCGACAAGGAAACGACGGAATTCGAGCTCGGCCCCCACCGGGGGATCCTCCTCGAGCCAGAGTTCGAGAGCGAGGGCGTCGAGCAGTGTGTAGTTCGGGTCGATCGCGTCGCGCTGAAAGGGAGGAGCGTCCTCCTCCTTCACCGAGGCCTTGTAACCGAGCCGGCCGCGTTCGAGGTCGCGGGCGCGCAGCTGCTCGCCGTTTTCGCGGTGCTCGAACCCGCTTCGCAAGAGCGGATAGGGAACTTTGTGCGAGGACCGGTAACACCAGACGATCGCGGTTCCGGCTGGAGCTTACGCGATCGATTGGTCGAAGGCGAGCCGCTGATCGATCCGGAAGCGCGGCACGCCTTCGCGGGGTTTCTCGCGGTAGTGCCGAATCTCGCCGCCACCGACGCGGGTTCCGTCGCGGTAGACTTCGAGCGGGATGACACGCTCCGGGGGAGGAGCCGCCAGACGGAGCACCTCGGTGGCTCGATCGACAGTCGACGGGGGGGCTTCGGGAGTTGATTGACAACCGAAGAGAGAGAGTATTGCCACGGTCATAAGGTTGATGACGAAGCTCGCGAGTACTCGTTCCGTAGATTTGCTCCGGGGTATCCGGTACGGTTTTTGGGCTTGGTTGTCGTGCGGTCGCGACTCTGTGGACCGCGCCAGAACCGGCGCCTCTTCCCGAACCCTCGGCGATTGAGGCCCTCCCCGTTCTTCTCGAAACGTTCGCCCCTTGAGTCGACCGCTGAAGCTCTTTCGTTGGTTCTGGGCCGCCCACAAGTGGGCGGGCCTCAGCGCTGCTCTGATCTTTGCCATGATCGGCATCACCGGTTTTCTGCTCCTCATAAAAAAAGACTTTGACTGGGTTCAACCGCCAACTCAACGCGGGGAGGCGGGGAGTCCGGCCGAGTTCTTAACGCTCGACGAGATCTTGACGCGAGTTTACGCCCAGGGTCATCCCGAGTTGACTCGCCTCGCCGACGTCGACCGCATCGATTTTCGACCCGGTAAGCATGTGCACAAGGTGCGCTCAAAGCGCGGGCACCTGGAGATCCAGGTCTGTGCCGTCACGGGTGAGATTCTGAGCGTCGCGGTGCGCCGCTCCGACTGGATCGAAAGTCTGCACGACGGATCGTTTTTCGCCGGTTGGGTTCATGATTATGTCATGCCCGTCGTCGCGATCACGCTGCTCTTCTTGACTATCAGTGGCTTCTGGATCTGGCTCGCGCCGATCCTGTGGAAGCGGCGTCGCCGCCGCGAACGCGCCGCTCAAACCGCGACGGATTCTACGACTTCTTCTTCGGGCGAAACGCGACCAGCTTCGTCTCATCAGTAACGAGATAGGGGCCGCCGAGCAGATCGACGCAGTAGGGGATCGCGGGAAAGACCGCGTCGAGGCACTCGCGAATCGCCTTGGGCTGTCCCGGTAGATTGACGTAGAGCGTCTGCCCGCGCACCCCGGCAGTTTGCCTCGAGAGGATCGCGGTCGGCACCTTTTCGAGCGAGACCTTGCGCATCAGCTCACCGAATCCCGGCATCGCTTTCTCTGAGACCGCTTCGGTCGCTTCGGGAGTTACGTCACGCTGGGCGGGCCCCGTCCCTCCCGTCGTCACCACGAGCGCACAACCCTCGCGATCCGCGAGCTCGATCAACGTCGACTCGATCGTCGGACGATCGTCGGGGATCACTCGCGCCACCGCTTCCCACTCGGAGCTCAGAATCTCACCGAGGTAGGTGGCGATTTCGGGTCCGCCCCGGTCTTCGTACTCACCTCGGCTCGCTCGGTCGGAAACGGTCACGATCCCGATCCGAGCCTTGTTGTTCCGACTCGCGTCTGCTTCACTGACCACGACGTCTCCATTCGATTCGCTTCGTTAAGAGTTTGCGAGCGCACTCGGTCGGCTCGCCGTGGACGACTCGTTTAGAACTCGCCTCTTCTTCGCGATGAGAGCCTGCTCGACTCGCGACGAGATCTCAAGCGGAAGGTGAGAAGAGTCGAAGAAGAGGGGCCGCACGACTGCTAGCAGCCCGTTGAAAAACTGCTTTCGATGCGGGAGGTCGAGAATTCGAGCCC
>CAYZYD010000438.1:0-4077 GCA_964482505.1 uncultured Planctomycetia bacterium
CCGACTTCCGGGAGTCGGCACGCCCCGCGACGTTCATCCTGAGGGGGGGTGGCGGGGGGGGGGGCGGCGGTGGCCACGTCATCGGACCCTTCGGCGCGCTCTTCGGTACCGGCGGCGGTGGTGGCGGCGGCGGCGGGGGAGCACTCTCGATCACAGCCGGCAGTAATCTGCGTCTCGAAGCGTCGGCGACCATCCTTTCAAACGGTGGCGATGGCGCTCCCACGAACTTCTCAAACGGTGCGCACGGTGGCGGCGGCGCCGGGGGCGGTGTACTGCTGATCGGGGAAACGGTCGAGATCTTCGGCAGCACGATTCAGGCGCTCGGCGGACTCTCCGAGGCGGGGCCCGGTCCGCTTGGCGGCGACGGTGGTAACGGGCGCATCCGAATCGAGTCGGTGCAACTACCCGGCGGGACCGGCACGATCGACCCCACGCCGATTCAACCGACTGGAAGCTCGACGATTCGTAGCTTTGCCGTGTCGAGTCCGATTCCGCTTCGCAATAACTGGGACTTCACCACTCCGAACGCGCAGCTCGACGCGGTCCAATTGATTCCCAATCTCCAATCGACCCCCGCTCGGGTCACGGTGCTCTGGGCGATCTGGCAAGCCGATCCCGCGAGCCCGCAGGCGCCGCGCGAGTTCTCGGGCTTTACCGCCGAGCTCGGGGATCTACCTCCGGGTGAGTTTATCCAGTTTCGAGCCGTACTCGATTCGGGAGTCTCACCGCCGGTCCCCGCTACTTTGGATGAGATCGACGCCGAAGCGGAGCAGTAGCGAGCTACGGAAAAGGATCTCGAAGCGCCCCGGGTTTCAGACGGAACTCGGGGCGATTCGCATCAAGTCGACCCTGCGAGCTTCGAGGGGTCGGGGCGCGGGGTTCGTGACGATAACCGCGTGCTCACACTCTGCGATCACTCGTTTCAAGTGGGTGTACCCCGAGTCGTCGAGCCCCGCGAAGGGTTCGTCGAGTAGCAGGAGTCGGGGGCGAACACTGAGGGCGCGCGCGATGGCGACGCGACGGCGTTCACCACCCGAGAGATCCTTGCCCGAACGCCCGGCAAATGGGAGTGCCTCGACCCGTTCGAGATAGGAGTTTGCATCCGCGCGTGATCGACCCGCAAGTTTGAGTGCGAGCTCGACGTTCTCTCGAGCGGTGCCGCGAAAGAGATAGGGTTGTTGATGGACGAGCACGACTTCACCGGGTTTGAGATCTGACTCGAGACGACCCGATGAAGCGCTGATAAATCCCGCAATCAACCCGAGGAGTGTCGATTTGCCCGAACCGTTGGGACCGACAACTTGGACCTTTTCTTCGCTCGCGACTTCGAGTTTGTCGAGAGCGAGCGCGGTCACGGCGCCGTAGCGGACCACGATCTGTTCGAGCCGAATCATCGCCGCTCCTCTCCCGAAACTCGCTGACTCGCGATGGTCACGACGAGTGCGATGGCGAGCAGGATCAGACCTGGAGCGAGCGCGCGCGCGAACTGGCCGCGCGAGAGTTCGAGTTGAATCGCTCCGGGAAGCGTCCGGGTTCTCTCGGCGAGATTTCCGCCGACCGTGATTGCGATCCCGAGTTCGGTGAGGCAGCGACCGAAGCCCGCGAGGATTGCGCCGACGATCGCAGGGCGACACTCACCGAGTGCGAGCGCGAGCGCGCGCAGCCGACTGGCGCCGAGGGTCCGGGCCGATTCGATCACGACTCGATCGAGCGAACTCGCGACTCCGTGAGCGAGCGTCCCGAGTAGCGGAAAGGCGAGCAGAAACTCGCCGACGATGATCGCGCTCTGGGTGTAGAGAAGGTCGAGACTCCCAAACAGTCCGCGACGCGAGAGCAGAAGGTAGATAAAGAGTCCGATGATGACAGTCGGCACTGACATCCCGAGACGCAGCGCCAGTACCTGAAATCTCGATCCGGGTCGGTAGAAGCCGAGCCAAGCGCCGTAAGGGATCGCGGTCAGGCTTGCGAGCGTGACTGCGGTGACCGTGCAGATGATCGAGGTGGAGACCGCGTGGTAGGTGACCCGGTCCCCGCCCAAGACGAGACGAAACGCTTCCTTGAGACTCTCGAGCAAGAAATCCAAAGTCAGCCGCTTCGAGCATTCGGGGTGAAGAGAGGCTCGCCTTCGATCCGGAAGTTGCGGATGAGCGACTGTCCGCGCTCGGAGACGAGAAACTCGACAAAGCGCAGAGCGGCTCTTGAATGGACGTGGGGATGTCGCTCGGGGTTGACGCGAATCACCCCGTAAGGGTTCTTGAGTCTGGGGTCGCCTTCGACGAGGACTTCGAGCTGAGTCCGCTGCTTGAAGGCGAGATAGGTCCCGCGATCCGTGAGGATATACGCCGATTTCTCGTCGGCGATCTGGAGGCAAGCGCCCATCCCCTGTCCCGCGGATTGATAAGTGTCGCTGAGTTCGGGCAGCTCACCGCTCGCGCGCCAGAGCGACTGCTCGCGGATGTGCGTGCCGGAGTCGTCGCCTCGTGAGATAAAGAGGCACTTTCGCTCTTGGATCTGGCGAAGCGCGGTGGCCGCGTCCGCCAGCCCCCGCACCGCGGCTGGGTCGTCGGGCGGCCCGAGGATCACGAAGTCGTTGACCATCACGTCGCGACGATCGACTCCGTGGCCCGCTTCGACAAAGGCGTCTTCGCGAGCCCTTGCGTGTACGAGGACGCAATCGACGTCGCCGCGCTCCGCCAATGCGAGCGCCTTTCCGGTTCCGACTGCGATCACTTCGACCCGGACTCCTGTCTCCTCGGTAAAGCGGGGCACGAGTAGGTCGAGCAGCCCCGACGCGTGCGTACTCGTCGTTGTCGCAAGACGCAGCTTTTCTTCGCGGGCGTTGCAGCCGATCAAAACCGAGATCGAGAGTGAGAAGAGTACGAGCGCGCGATGTTCAAGAGTCGACACCGTGACATCCATAGAATATCACGACGGTTTGTAGCCGACCCGGGCGGAGAGGTCAAATTGCGTTCACGCTCGGTTGGAGGGGCGGTGGCACCTCAGGAGCGGCTTCGAAAAAACCTCGATCGAGCCCGAGCCCTTTGGCGCGAGCCATCGCCGACGAAGCCGAACTCGCTCGATTGGCTGAGCTGCTTCGGTCGAGTCAAGCCTGGGCGCTCACCGGGGATGATCGACCCATGCCAAGAGTTCAGTTCTTTCGGAAGGTCTTTGCGACGGGCGGATTGAATCCGACAGAATGTCACGAGAAGGAATGGCGCGGCCACCGCGGCCTACCGATAACAGCCATCGAGTACGGCCGTCAACCTCGTCCATCAAATGCACCTCGTGCCATCGTTTTGAGATAAAAGTAAACGCTTGCTTCAATCCTCCTGAGAAGAATTTGCACCGATGCGAGACAGTATCGTATTGACCTTAGCGATCGTTGCAGTGGTGATGGCGGCCGTGTCGCTCAAGCGGGCCAACCATGGCTATTACAAGAGTGTGGTTACCGAATCGGCGGAGATTGAGACGATCAAAGCGGACATCGAAGCGCTTCGCGGTGAGATCAGGTTCTTAAAATCGCTCGAGCCTGTGAGACTCAACAAATCGGTCGAGGCGGGAAACGAGAGACCCCCGGAATCGGTCACCCCGGCCGATGCGAGCGTAGCCCGAAACGAGCGCGCTTTGCCCGAGGTGTCGAAACTTGAGGAGCGACTCGATCAACTCGCTCAGGCCGTCGAGTCACTCAACCGTAGCGCGGCCAAGCCCTGGTCGGCTCGCCAAGCAGAAGGTCCGCCCAACACCGTCAAGCCCGGGGACCAGTCGACCGCGTGGGCGAGTGCGAAACCCGACGGGGGCGAGGAGTGGCTTGAGGTGGAGTTCTTCCGACCCCGCCAGGCGCGAGCGGTTGTGATTCGAGAGACCTTTAACCCGGGCGCGATCACCCGAGTCGAGGGGCGGGGTCGCCAAGGCGAGGATTGGCAACTGCTCTGGAGTGGTACCTTTTTGACGACCGACACACTGCGCGAATTCGAGGTCGAGGTCGATCGGGATCAACCGAGCGTGTGCGTCCGAATCACCCTCGATACGCGGCTGGTTCCCGGCTGGAATGAACTCGACGCGGTCGGGCTCGAGACC
>CAYZYD010000439.1:0-4071 GCA_964482505.1 uncultured Planctomycetia bacterium
CGAGAATGAACAACACTCGTACCGAGTCCCCCCTTAACTCCTCGCAGAGTTTTCCGAGATCGTCGAAGTTGGGAATGCGATCCGAATCCGGTACGTAACTCACCGTTTTGCCGAGGTTCCCGAGGGCTTCGTTCAAAGCAGCGACCAAAGCCTGAACGTCGGCCGGCTGTTGAGAGCCCACCGTGATCAGAGAGCGGCCGCGGCTCGTGACGAGATCCTCCCGACACGCTTTGATAAACGCCTCGCTCGGCTCCTGGTAATCGGGCAGCTCGGGGTTTCCGCCTTGCTTCTCGGCGTTAACTCGAGCGCGCTCCGCCTCGTCGAGAAGCGGTGTCGATAGCGGAACCTGCGCAAGCTCTTTGAGTGCGCTCTCGATCGGCTTGGGGAGCGCGATGATCGGCTTGGGTTGGACCCCGTGGGTATCGACGAAGATCCGGGCGAGCAGCGCCGGAATCTCACTGGGGCGCGCCGGGTAGCGCGAGTCAGCCATAGTCCCGGTCGACGTATAGCGACTCTCCAGCACATAGAGACGGTTGAGCTTGCCATTCTCAGGTCGTCGACGGCTCGCGAAGTCTTTCGCGTATTTGAGGCTGAAAGGATGATGCGAAAGAAAGTCATCGTCGATCGCCAGTACTACGTCGGCACGCTGGTAATCGTGGACCGGCCGGTAGGCGGATCCAAAGGCCTGGAACGAACCGAGCCTCGCGTGATCTCTCGAGACCGGCTCAAACTCATACCAACTCGCCCCCTGCTCCTTGACGCGTTCAGCGAGTTCCCCAGTCACTCCGGAGCTCGTCGCTTCCGACAAAAAGGCGACTCGGCCCTCGGCGAGAAAACCCGAGATCGCAGTCTTAAAAGCGCCCCAAGTAGACCGCTGATAGGAACCTTCCGTCAGCTTGAGCACTCGTTTGCTGCGAGACGGGTCGTAGACGTTGAGAACGCTCGCGAGCTGAAACGAAGTCGCTGCCCCTCCACTCGATACGTGGTTCGGGTTGCCGTCCACTTTCGTGGGACGACCGTCGAAGCTTGTCGCTAGCAGCGAAACTCCAACCCCGCCAAGCTCCATAGCGGTTGCGTACTTGACCGGCTCGCCGGGAAGTCGACCTTCGGGACGTTCGGCGTAAGGATAGATCTTCTGCTCGGGCCAACGGAAACACCCGGTAGTGGTAAGCCCTCCGAGGGCGAGCGAGGCACCCATCACTTTGAGAAAGTGACGCCGTGACTTCGCTTCGAGCAATTCGGGGGCGTGGTTGGGGAACTCCTGGTGAACAAACTCTCGGAACTCGGGGGTGTCCGCCAGCTCGTCAAAACTCCGCCAGAGCTCAGCTCCTCGGAGTTCAGACTTCTCAGTTTTCTCAGTTTTCTCTCGGCTCGGAGCCGACTCATTTTTTAGCGGTGACATGTGGAGCAGCTCGTCAAAACTCGGTAACGCGTCGTTTTCGCCACTTCTTCGCGGCCCGTATCGGGATCGGTACGTTTAGCGAGAAGCCCATTTTGAAACATAATTTCTCGGCCGATCTCTCGGCGCTCGTCGTCAGAAAGGTCGAGTCCCCAGGTCATATTGGTTACTTCAGAGGGCGGGCGGAGATGAGACTCGACGTCGAAGTGACAATCGAGGCACCAACCCATACTGAGCTTCTCTTGTTGATAGACCTCTTCCATTTGGTCGATGCGTCCGTGACATTCGACACAACCGACTCCGCGACGAACGTGAGCACTGTGATTGAAGTAAACGTAATCGGGCAGATCGTGAACTCGTATCCACTCGACCGACATGCCGGTGTTGTAGGATCGACGGACCGGTTCCAGTAGAAGACTCTCTTTGCCGACCATACTATGGCAGTTCATACAGGTGGAGGTCGCGGGCACCGCGGCGTGGGCAGCTTCCTCAACCCCTTGGTGACAGTATCGACAGTCGAGGCCGAGCTGACCCGCATGCTTAGCGTGGCTGTAGGGAACGGGTTGCTCCGGCATATAACCGGTATCACCGAGCGCCTTGGGCGAGAATCCAAAGTAGATCAGGCCGACCACGTAGAGCCCGCCAAACGCGGCACCCCCACCGAGAAGCTTGACGAAGAGGTCAAACCACGGAGGAAAGATATGGTCGCTTTCAACCTGGGACACATCCGACGAATCGGAAGCGTGGGTTGTCATGGGGAGCCTCCTCAAGAGACTGAAAGCTTCGGGGAATCTCGTCAGCGGGGGGAAGAAGTGTGCCTGACACTCCGTCGGGGAAAGCGGCAACTCCGCTAGGTGGAAGATCTTAGGCGAGGGGTTGGAGAAGCGAGCCAACCGGGCCCAAGTCCTTGGCGCGCGACAGATTAGGAGAGCGCCGCTGACTTGTCCACCGCTACTCGTAAATTATCCGACTTTTTCCGCGGAATACTGGCACGAATCTCAATCCGAAATTGGAATAAGTGTGTTACCTGCTACAGGGATTGAGGTTCCACCGTTTGATCAGCCGCAAGTTCGGGGGCTGAGGCACCGGGAAGTGTTTCCAGGGGGCGGCGAGAGTTCATCCGCTCGATTTGAGGCGGCTCTCCGACGGTCGCAAGGTCCACAGAGTTGCTCCCGTAACCAGAGCTAACACGACGGCCCCAAAGGCCTGGTGGGTCGTTGCAGCCAAGGTCGCCATCGGAGAAGAAATTTCGTCGGCGGTCATGCCCAAAGCGAGAAAACCAAACGCCAGTTGCACGCCGAGCGCACCGGCGATCGCGCGACTATAACCGAGGATGGGGTGCCCCTTGTCGACCTGAGTCGTCCAGCGAAGCGTTACATAAAACCCGGCTCCGACGATCGCAAAAGCAAACCCGAGATGGGGAAGCAAAAAGGTATCACGGCTGATGTGCCTGAGAAGTGCGCCGAGTATCAACTGCCCGATGACCGCGAGTGTCAGTCCCGCCGCCGCAATCCGCTCGTTGGGAAGGCCGGGGTCCAGGCTCTGCCGCCAACGCCGCGAGGATAAAACGGCCAGAATTACCACGAGTGCAAACACGAGTTGACCGTTGATACCGTGAATCACCCGCAACAGGTTTCCGTAATCGTTGTCGAGCTCGACCCGCAGACCCCCGAGCACCCCCTGGGCGCTCACCAGTAGGAGCGCCGCAGCTCCGAGACCGATAACCCAGCGACGAGCTTCGGTGAAGAACAGCAAAAAGGCACCGACGAGACTCGTCAGTCCTACCAGCGAGCCAAAAAGTCGGTGAGTGTGTTCGTAGTAAACCCCGCCGGTCATTTTCGAGAGCGGGTAGAGGAACATATTCACGCCCTCGGTGGTGGGCCAATCGGGAACCGCCATGCCCGCCTCCTCACTCGTAACCACCCCACCGATCACGATGACGAGGAAGGTCGCCGCGACCCAGATCTTGGTGAAAGCCGACTGCCCGTACTTGAGCCGACTGCCCTCGGGCTTTAGACGGGCGAACTGTGCGCCCCCCACCGCGATCACAACTCCGAACAGTACCGAACCACCGAGCCAAAGCCCCAAGGCGGCGGGATCACTCTGCGAGCCGACCACTGACCCGATGATCAGTAAGTTGATCAGCGAGGTCACCGTGCCGGTGACGGCGGCACGTGCGAGTGGTTTCTCGGCGCCTCGAGCCGCGAGATAACCGCAATATCCGAGACATATCACGAGGAGAGGCACGGTAAACCGGGGATGGAGTTGGACCACCGGCAAGCTGACGACGTAACAGATCCACCACATAAAGACCGCCGTCCCAAAGCCGAGCACGAGCGGGGTCCAACCGCCGCTAGTGGGTGCGACGGATTCTGTCCGAACCGCGCTCGGGGTCGAAAAGGCCTCTGCGGAAGTGGTGTCGGTTGTCATAGCGCTCGATTCATCAATGAGTCAGAGAAGTTATGCCTGTTAAGCGCATGTTATCGAAGGGTGAATCGCTGTCCGGATTCTAGTTACAGAGTACTAAATTGGGAGCGATCTTTTTGGCTCCGACCATCGACTCTCGACTCTTCGGAAAGTACGATATGGACCGGCTCCGTATCAACCTTACCGACAACAGGCGTGCGAGCGCTGAGAATCGCTCGGACAAACCGAGGAGAGTCATGAGCCTT
>CAYZYD010000440.1:0-4064 GCA_964482505.1 uncultured Planctomycetia bacterium
GTGATCCTTTTCTCGATGGTGGGGGATAGGATCGTTACCCATCTGGTTTGAGGGGTGTGCCCCCCCAAAGGAGTTTTTCATGGCTAAGAAACGAGCCAAGAAAAAGGCGAGTCGGAAAAAGGTCTCGAAGAAGCGCAGCTCGAAGAAGCGTTCGAAGAAGAAGGCTTCAAGAAAGAAGACTTCGAAGAAGCGCGCGTCAAAGAAGCGTTCCTCGAAGAAGCGAGCTTCCAAAAAGAAGGCTTCCAAGAAGAAGCGTTCCAAAAAGCGAGCTTCCAAAAAGAAGACCGCTAAGCGCCGCACAAAGAAGAAGGCTTCGCGAAAGAAAACGAGCCTGCGCCGAAAGTAGACGCTCCCGAGAGTGGTCACCGGCCGTGGCGCTCCGCAGACGACGAGAAGGCACAGTCTGTGGGGTCCACGCCGAAGTTCCGGTTCTGGGACTCTTCCGGATAGGACTTCCAGCCAGCTTTTGGCTCGGGCTGGAAGTACCTCCGGGCCAAAGCAGGGAGCAACTTGAGGTCGCCTTCTCAACAAAGCCAGCCTCCGGGTGCAATCCAATCTTCCGCTTGGATTTGCAACTCTGGGGCTGGCTTTGTGTTTGGGGAACGGTCCGGGCTCGGCGCTCTGGCGCGGCGTGCGGCTGCTAGTATCGAGAAAATTGCGGTGGTACGATGCGACCCTTGGCTCTTACGTTCAGAACTCACCGGCACCGAAGTTCGCCAACGGCTGGGGAAGTTACGCTCTGAAGTGAGTTCTGAGCTGACCGTCCATAACTTTTACTTCGGAAGCTCGTGCCTATGTCCCCGCCTTCGGCTCGTCTCCTGATACTGCTGGCAGTTCTAGGTTGTGCCCTGCTCGCACCCTCTGAGCTCTCTCCGGTTGCTCCGCGGATCCTCGAGGCCCAGTTCACACAAGAGATTGTCATCGAGAGTGGTATCGTCCACGAACCGGATCTCATCATCGCCTCGGGCGACAACTTTTGGGTGACCTATGTTCTTGATGGTCAGGTCAAACTCGCTTTGAACCCCGGCCCGAGTTCGCAGTTCTTCGACATTACGTCCGCCGCACTCACTCACTCAGCCCCGACCTTGTCGACGAGTAATGTCGGCCAGATATTGCTCGGATACGAACGCGAAGACTCTCAACCTGGGAGTAGCGGTCCCGAGGTCTTTGTCCAACAAGGCGCCCTGAGTTCGCTTGGTCCCCCTCTCAATCTCTCCTCGAACGCGGCGGCCGACGAACGGCCGCAAGTCTCTCGAAGCGCGGGCGGTGACCGCTATGTCTCATGGATTCAGGACAATGGGGGAACGAGCGATCTGCGTTTCTCAGAGAATCTCGGACCCAGTATCTCGGTCGCCGAGGCCGAACAGTTTGATCAGATTCTCGATGGATCGGGGCAAACAGTTCATTGGGTGTACGCGCGAGCCGGCGAACTCTTTACTAGATCCTACGACGGTCAAAACCTCTCGGTCGAGATTCCTGTCCCTGCAGGTCCAGGCCCGCATTCCGAACCGACACTCGGCCTCGACCCGGTCGGGAACGTCTATTTTGCTTACGTCGCGGGTGGGAATATTTTCACCGTTCGCAGGACCGTTCTCGGGGCCTTTTCGAGCCCGATTCCTTTGACCAGCTCTGTGACTCCCTCGCGTCGGCCCCAGATCCTCGTCGGCACTTCGGGTATCCGCGTCCTCTATGAAGAGGTGGGCGATCTCTGGACGATCTCGGGCGCGGGCATCATCTTTTCGAATCCCGTCAATGCAACATCTACTCCTGGCGACGACGAAGTCGAACCGACCGTGGCGCTCGACTCGCAGGGTATTCTCCACGCGGTCTACGTCCGCGGAGACGAACTCGTCTACCGGAACGACGCTCCGATTCCGCAGCCGGGCTTTTCCCCGACGAGCGCCGAGGCCGAGTTTCCGTTGAGCGTCAGCTTCAGTGACAACTCCTCGGGCCCCATCGATAGCTGGTTTTGGGAGTTCGGAGATGGTGAGACCAGTACGCAACAAAACCCCGTCCACGTCTACCAAAGTCCCGGGGTCTATTCGGTGACCCTGACCGTATCGGGGCCGGGTGGTACGAATTCGATTACTGTCCCCGACGCGATTCGCGTGCTCGATCTCGTCAACTTCATGTCGATCCCGCCGGTGCGAGTTCTGGTCGGGCAGTCGGACGTCTGGATTCCGGTGCACGCTACGAACTTCAGTCCGATCGGCGGCTTTCAAGCGATCGCGACTTGGCCCACTGAGGTCTTCGAGGCGGACGAATGGAGCCTCGCCAATTCGGTCAGCTTCTTTTTGAGCCCCGATTTTGTTTCGGGGAGTGTCGACAATGACGCTGGCTTTGCGGCGTTATTCGTCCTCTACGACTTTGCCGAGCCCTTCACGGGTCTTGAGCTCCCCCCCTCGACCAACCAGCGGATCGCAAACTTGCGAGGTGCGATCAAATCGAGCGCGCCCGCGGGGGAGGCAGCCTTTGAGCTCACGAATGACATCCCGGGGCTCACAAACATCTTCGCGGTCGACGGAGAGAGTGTCGCCCCTTCACTCTCAGCCGGACCCTTCACCGTGGTGCCTTTTACTTTTCCGCCCCCGGTCCTCTTCGTGAGGGGGGACAATGACCAAAACGGTCTGCTCGAGGTGACCGACGCGATCCAATTGCTCGAGTTCCTCTTTATCGGGGGGCCCGCTCCCGCTTGCCTCGACACCGCGGATGTCAATGATTCGGGAAGTATCGACGTCTCCGACGCCATCTACCTTCTCGAGTTCCTCTTTGTTTCGGGAGCGATAGTGCCCTACCCCTATCCCAATCCCGGGCTCGACCCGACCGCCGATACATTGGGGGACTGCTAGCAGCCCGCCCGAAAACTGCTTCGATGCGGGAGGTCGAGATTTCGAGCCCATTGTCCTCGGGAGACCAGTGCCCCCGGCGCGACCTCGTCTGAGTTTTTGGGGCTCGCTTGAGGCTCGAGGCGGAGACTCGGTGCCGGAGAGCGGCCCGCTCGAGAGTATTTGCTCGTCACGGGGTTATTCGTGGAACTTTACTCGAGGGGGCGGGTACCCTGGGCCGTCCTTGGTTTTCATTCGGTCGGCCCGGGATGATTCGGACGTAGGATTCGTGAATGTCGGGTCTTCATTGCGGGATCGTCGCCTGAGTCGTGGGATTCGGCGCATCAGTGAATCCGTGATCCCTGCGTTTTTCTGGACCGCATCACGAGAAGTCTCAAGTCGTTTATAGACAGCTTCCCGGTGACTGTCTCATGAGTGGTGCGGGTTAGGTGAGGAAAGAAGCGGTGAGGTATTTCCTTTGGCTCGCCCTACTGCTCGGCGGGGTCGTCGGTTGTTCGCATGATACTGGCTCCCAATCTTCTTCGGACCCGCAGGCGGAAGCGTCGACCGATACCGAAGAGCGGGAAGTCTGGGTGGAGACCGCTCAGCCACGTCGAGGGTCGGTCGTCGATACGCTGACTCTGAGTGGCGACCTTCAGACTGAGGACGAAGTATCTCTCACGAGTCGGACCCTCGGGGTGGTCGAGCGAGTCGCGATCCTCGAAGGGGGGGAGGTCAAGCGGGGAGACCTGATCCTCAAAATCGAAGATGACGAACCTGCCCTCGATGTGCGAGAGCAGCAAGTCGCTCTCGAAGACGCCGAGCAACGAGCCTCGATCAGCTCGGTTCAACTCGAGGAGGCGAAGAACACGATCGAGGTGCGACGGGTTGCGCTCGAGCGGGCACGAAAAGAGTATGAACGCATCGAGCGTATCCTCGACGGCGAGTTTCGAAATCCGCTCACCCAGGAAGAAGTTGATGCCAAACGGTTCGCCTTCGATGAGGCGAAACTCAATCTCGCCGCAGCCGAACTCGCGCGCGACCGGGCCAGCCGCAATAAGGCCCTCGACGAACTTCAGGTCGACAGGGTTCGGGTCGCACTCGATCGCGCTAAGCTCGCGCTGTCGCGTACCGAGATCAAGTCGCCGATCGACGGCGTTATCAGCTACCTCGAAATCAAACCCGGCGAGCTCGTCACCGACGGACTGGAAGTCGTCCGTCTCGTCGGTCGGCGGCTCG
>CAYZYD010000441.1:0-4043 GCA_964482505.1 uncultured Planctomycetia bacterium
GAAATCCGCATTGGGCTGACAGGTGATGCTTGAATCGCGGCAGAGAGCGACCTCGGTCTCGATCGATCGCTCGATCCCGCACGCCTTGCTCCGGACCGTCAGCCGGATCTTGTAACAGCCCCAATCGGGAAACTCGTGCAGTCTGAGCGGGCCGTCGACAATGCACTCGGCTGGCTCTTGGGAGAGGATCTCCCAACAGTACTCAAAGTCGGGATTGGGCTTGTAGGGAGGATCGAGGCAATACTGGGTTTGATTGCCGATACCACCCGGCCCCGACAGAAAGAGAATCAGTTCGTTGTCGCAGTAGGGATCGATCGAGTACTGCATGTCGTCGGCACCGAAGTAAGTGCCCCGCGCCGACAGGACCGCTTTGACCTTGCCATTTGAGAGCTTGAATGCGGCTTCTACGCCGATCTTATCCTCGAGATTGGGCAGGGTCGGGATGCCGGTGAGGTCACGCACCTGAACGAGCGGGTAGGGTGGACAGGGCGTTCCTTCGATAAAGAGCTCTTCGTCGCGTCGATCGTCGCCAAACACGTAGTAGGCAAGCTCGGGATTACCCCCGACAGCGTAGATCTCGAGTCGGTACTCACCGGCCGGGATCTTGAGAAAGCCGCCCTGACCGTCGGGACAGGGAACCGCGGACGGGTCGGTCGGATCAAGCTCGGACCGGAAGTAGGTCACGGCGTGTAGCTTCTTCTCTTCTCCGAGCAGCGGATCGGGGAAGGTAAACTCGTCGACAAAGCCGTCGTTGGGGAAGGTGTGAACGAGACGACCTCTGAGGGTGAGACCGAACGCCGATGCGACCTTCTGGTAGTAGCCGACAAACTCGAGCCGATCCGCCTCTTGATCGAGCGTAAAGCCCGTGTAGAGCGTGTTACCAGTCGGGCCTCCGCTGCCCGCGAGGAGGCGTCCCGGGATCAAGAAACCCAGCGAGCCGGCCGGCTGGACGAAGAGCTCTTGTGTAAAACCCTCGGGCACGACGAGCTGATTTTCGCAGCCCGAACCTGTGAAGGGCGGGTGCCCACCGCGGACGCTCATGTTGTAGTCGCCTGGGATGATCGTGCCGCCTTGCGGAGGGGGATAATCACAGATAAACAGCTTGGCGATCGCGGCCGCATTCGCAGAGACCGAATCGTTGGTAACGCCGACAAACTGTAGTTCGACTTCTTCTTCACCCGCAGCCGCGAGTTCGTACTGAGTCACGTCACCAGGGAGCACGTCGACGAGGTTGCCGAGCGGATCGAGGACCTCGATCGAAGCGTAGGTTTCGGGATTGTGCCAGGCGAATCGCGCGGTGCCTTCGGCCAAGCTGGTCTCAAACTGCTCGGGCGGCGAGATGTCTTCACAGTTTTCGGTGTAGGTGAAGAGGCCGTCCGCTTCGACTTCGTCGCGGAAGTCAAACGTGGTGACGGTGACAGGCCCCGCGGGAACTCCGACAGGGAGCGGCGGAATATAGCCCGTGATCATCGTTCCGTCCGAATGGACGACGCGGTTCTGCAGCGATTGCGTGCCGATAAGGATGTTGGTTTCGGGGAGATAGTTTTCCCCGTAGACCGTCACGTAGGTGCCACCTTCGAGGCAGCCGTCGGCGGGGACGATCTCGTTGGTGACGGGCTCGACCTGGGCGAAGACGACGAGGCCGGCGCGCGCCACCGAATTGACCATCGTGCCGTCGGCTTCGCTATCCATCACCTCGATCGGATAGACGCCAGCCGGTAGCGGTGGAATGCTCGCGACGAGTCGTCGCGCATTTTCAAAGCTAGAGTCGACGAGTTCGCCGTTGATTTTCACTTGAGTCTCGGGCGTGAACGCGCGTCCGAGAATGAGAATCTCATTCGACTGTTCGGCGGGGATGACGTTGGGATCACCCCGGATAACCTCGAAGGGGGCGAGGTACTCAAAGGCCGGGTCGACCTCGACCTCACCGAGAAGCGGATCGATAAGGAGCATATAAGCCTCGCCCGACTCGGCCCCGTTGGGATTCGGAGGGCAGATCCCGGTCGCGAGGTCGCTCGAAATGAGAGTCAGCTTGACCGGCGAGCCTTCGATCTCACAGAAGAGGTCGGGCCGAAAGCCCTCGCCCGCCATGCTGAAAGGGGTCTTGCCGAGATAGGAGACTTCGTTGGGACTAAACTCTTCAAAGCCGAGCTCGGCGACGATCGTCATCGCTCCGATCAAGCGGACGATGCTCCCCGAAGCCACGACGGTGACATCGTAAACACCCGAGGACATCCCGGGAGGAGAGGTCACGAGCAGCCGACGCGCATCGAGGTACTGGATCGTCTGGCTGGAGAAGGGGCCGATCCGTACCTCGATATCCGGAACAAAACCGGTACCGGTGACGAAAAACTGCTCGCCCCCCTGGTCGGTGAGAATGTTGGGACTCACCGAGGTGATCTGAAGGGGCAACACGGTGACGGCACCCTTGAGTGTCTGCTCAAAGATGCCCGCGTCGATCTCGACGTCGAGTGGGGTGAGCAGCGGGCCCGCAATGTCGGGGAGTACCCCGGTGATCTCGGTTTCGGTGATCTCAAACGGGCTGAAGGTCGCCGAGCCGATACCGATCGTAATGTCGTCGGGGTCAAGAAAATCGGGGAAGTCGGTCCCCGTTATCGTGAACGGAGTACCGGGTAACGCCGATACCTCGGCCGGACTAAAAGACTCGACGACCGGGGTCGACTGGGCGACCCCGATCGTGGTGAGGGCCAGGGCCACGAGACCCGAGCTGAGCAGACGGAGCATGGAAGTGTCCTTTCGCCTTCGTCCCGACTCGTCGAGACGATATTCCAGCTCCAAGCCGCAGCGCCGGCGCGGTTGGGGTCAGGCGAATCAAAAGACCTTCGCAAGTTCTGCCCGAACGAATGATCGCGTCAGGGTTTGACGTAGACCTGGGAAGCGTTTACGACCATGTTGCCGTCGAGCTCAACGACTTTCCCCTTCACCACGACCACTTTGAGCGGTTCGATCCCGTGCGACCCTTGGAGAGTTCCCGGAATCGGCTGGCCGCTCGCATCGACTAGCTGCACCGTGGCCCGGTTGGCCTGCAGACTCTCCTTGGATTCACAGCAGTAATCCCAAGGCGTCGGGCAGCCATCGCCGCTGATCTGATCGCATGACCTGATCTGTTCGTCGGCGACAACCATCAGCGCGCGTCCTCGAATCAACGGCTCTTCGGTGCCCCCGACTCTGGCTTGAAAGACCACCTCTTCGCCCACTTTCGCGGTTTGCTTAACCACGTGGAGCGGCTGCGCCCCGGGTGGCTCGGAGTTGGTGAAATAGGAGTTCGGGATCGTCTGGGAGGCGTCTCCAGTCGGTTGATCGTTAGAACCGCAACCGAGCCAGAGGCTCGAGTTGACGAAGAAAAACAGGAAGAGTAGGCGAATCACGACTCGCTCCTAACGTTTGAGGGCCTCCGGGACGGGGATCTTGAGACAGCGCCAAGCGGGTGGTATCGCTCCGAGAACTCCCAACAGTAATCCCGCCCCGAGACAAGAAACGACGGCGAGCGCATCGATGTGGAGAACAAACGTCCCCATCGAAAAGCGGATTGCTTTGCCGTCGATCAAGATGAATCCTAAGAAGAGTGCGAGCAGCGTACCGGTCAGCGACAAGAGAACCGTCTCCTGTATCAGACTGCGGCTGATCGCTCCGCGGGAGTACCCGAGAACTTGCAAGGTGGCGAGCTCGCGGATTCGAGCCGAGACCGAGGCGTACATCGTGTTGAGCCCGCCAAAGAACCCGCCGAAGGCGACCAGAATTGCAGTGGTCATCACCATCGCGTAGACCGGCCCGTAAAAGGCGTCGAGCTTCTGGTAGTAGTCCGTTTCGGGTATCGAATAGACTTCGAGATCGAGTCGCTGCGCGGCGAAGGCGGCGACGTCTGCAAACTCTGTGACGTCGCGGTCGAGCGTCATAAAGACGCACGAGAGCGTATCTCTCTGAGTTATGATCTGAAGATCGGTCAAAGGACACCATATCTCGCCGTTGAGGACACTCTGCGGAGCGCGATACCGGCCGACGATGCGAAAGCGAACCTCGGT
>CAYZYD010000442.1:0-4036 GCA_964482505.1 uncultured Planctomycetia bacterium
CCGTCAAAGGTCTCGTAGGCGAGAAGCCGTTTGAGTCGGCCAAAGCCGAATCGCTCAAACTCGGGATCATTGTCGATAAGATTTGCGTCGGACTCGGGGTCGAAGATATTGGCTTCGAGCTGGAGCCAGATATAGCGGAGCGTATCGGGTGAGTTATTGGTGTAGGTCACGGTTTCGCGGCCGATGATACGCTGGTTGAGATCGTCGAGCTCGACTTCGATCGAGTAGTCGGCGCGCTGCTGCCAGTAGCGATGCCCCGGGGCTCCGGAAGCGGTTCGGTAATCGTTGGGGGAGGGCAGGATCTCTTCGAGTTGTCGAAACGGGTCGTCGTTCTCAACCTGAGCCGTGGTCTGACCGGCGAGAGTCCAAAGTAGAGAGCTGGTGACCAGCACCAGCAAACGGTCGATACGCATGTCGGCTCCTCACAAGTAGCGGCGGCAAACGGTCGCGAGAGAAAAGAAAATGATGACGGCGACGAGTCTGAGGGAGAGCACCCTCGAGCCTCAGCGGCCTCTAAGCGACTGAAATCCCAGAGTATAGCGGGTTTAGGGCGAGCACCACCACGCGAATTTTCGCACCCGATCGAGAGCGACTAGTCCCGTTTGGACGCCCTGCCTGCCCCCGATCAAAGAACTGAGAGTGCTTTATCTTTGGCGCCAGAGCGAGTCTCTTTATACTCTTCTCCCTGTGGCTCTTACAGATACTCCGACACATAGACCCCGTGCGCTCTCCGCCACGCCCCGCTTTTTAGGTAAGTTTCTCGAGTGCTGTCGACTCGAGAGTGCGGCTGGAGGCGATACAGAGAGCCGGGGCATCCCTCAAAGGAGGCTTCATGAGGTGTGGTTGGCTCGCGCGGGCTTTGGGTGCTTGCGCTTCGACACTGATTTTCTGTTCCGTCGCGGCAGCTCAGCCCGACGTCATCGTCGGCGATCTTCAGCAGGTCGCGAGCTGGGGCTCTTCGGGGGATATCTACGCGTACTCAGTCGGAACGACGAGTTGCAATGTCGGAGATGAAGTTCTCCAGTGGCAATCGGGGAACAACCTGCACCCCGTCATCGGCCAATCGATGTACCGCTACAAGGATGGCAAGTTCGACCAAATCGGGTTGAGCTGGCTCAAGCACGGCTTTTGCGCGCTGAGCCAGACGCTCTGTGGTCCCTGTAGTGCCACCCCGTGTTCGACGCTTGGCGTCGGGTGCTCCGACCCCTACACCGCGAGTCGCAACGGCAATCAAGGCAATATCGGTCCGCGCTTCGAAGTCAATGCTTACACCGGCGATTATCCGTTCCCCTACACGAGTCCCATGCCGATCGAGCCCGTCATCGGCCGACGGCTTCAAGTGCTCGAGGAAGACATCGATCCCGCTCAGAATGCGGGAGCTCAATACTTTGTCGACGGACACTATGTCACGCCCGACGAAACGCCCGAGGATAGCGAAAACAACATGTCCTACCGACCGATTACGGTCAACGACGACGCTAACTTCAGCATCGCCCTGGACGGAACGACTCAGCAGGAGCTTCCCGCGATCTTCGCCTGGCAATCTGTCGACCCCGAAGTTGAGATCGTCGAAGTGCGCGTTCCCGGAGAAGGTCTCATGTGGCTCGGCTATCGAGTGACCAATATCGGCGGAGGAAACTATCATTACGAGTACGCGCTGATGAATGTCAATTCGCACCGGGCTGCGCGGAGCTTTATCGTCGAGCTCGCAAACAGCGTGACGCTTTCAAACGTCGAGTTTTACGGTCGACCCTACCACAGCGGGGAGCCGATTTCGGATACGCCCTGGTCTAGCGTTATCAATGGCGACAACATCACCTGGTCAACCGAGACCTTCGCTCAGAACCCGGACGCTCTCGCCCTTTACTGGGGCCGTATGTTCTCGTTCCGGTTCGACGCTAATGCTGCCCCGACAATGTCCACGGTGAGTATCGGTACGTTCCGAAACCCGACTACGATCATCATTCCCGCTCTTACCCCGGATAATCCCCCGACGCTGCCGGTCGAGGATCTCGTCTGCGACCTATCGGCGTTTGAAGTCGGACTCAGCTGGACCAACGGGCAGGCCTACGATTCGGTCACCATCCTGCGCAACGATGCGACCTTGGTCGAACTGGACGGCGACGCGACCAGCTTTAGCGACGACACCGTCAACTTTGGCGACGACGTCTTCTATGAGGTGTACGGAACCGTCATGGGTGAGGACTCAGACGAGGAAGGCTGCGGAGGGATCATCCCGACTCCCACCGACTTTATCCGCGGTGACGTCAATGACGATACGCTCTTCAACGTCGCCGATACGATCTTTCTGCTCCAATCGCTCTTTGTTTTGGGGTCGGAGCAGCCGAGCTGCCGCTCGGCCGCCGATATGAACGACGACGGACTCGTCGACGTCGGCGACGCGGTCTACGGCCTTTTCGGCCTCTTCGTTCCGGGCAGCACCAACCCACCCGCTCCGTTTCCGAACTGTGGCTACGATAGCGAAAATATGGACAACCTGACCTGCAACTCTTTCAGCGCTTGTCCCTGAGACCCATTGCTGCGCACACGTGTGCACATGAAAAAGAGCGACGGCACATGCCGTCGCTTTTTTTTGATCACGGCAAGCATATTTCTTGGAACTCGACCCAACTCTTCTAGAATGCAGTCTTCTTCGAGACGCCGCGAGCGGTCGGCCCGTCCGACCCTAATAATAAAGTTTGAGGAGATAGAGGGAGAAGGGGACTATGACCTTGGTGAATAGCCGAATGCCGATCGTCCTAATTCGAACGCTCTACGTCATTTTGTTTGCATGCGGAATTGCATTTACCCTGAGCCCCCTCGAGTCGGAATTAACTTTCGCCGAGGAAACCGCGGGAACTGCTCATCAGGACGGAGGAGAGGAGGACGAGGAAAAGAAAGAAGAGGAAGAGGAAAAGATCGAGGACGAGTTCGACCCCGAACTCGCTAAACGCGTTAAAGGACTCTTTGCCGCCACCAAAGTAGAATTCCCCAAGAAGGACCGGGTCGCTCTTACCTACGCCTTCAAAAACCGCGAAGTCTTCATCGGCGAGGACTTCAGTCCCAACATCGAAAAGTCCGAAAAATCGATCCGCTTCTCCAAGCGCGGAGACCTCTACCGTATCGGGACCGACCTCGATCATCACGGCGTCGTTTTCTACAAAGCCGGAATGTGGTTCCACAAAGCCCTTTGGGAAGAGGTCGACGTCGAAGTCGATTTCGTCCACCTCTCCGAAGTAATGAAACCCGGCAATCTTCTCTGTGTCGCTTACGCATGGAACAAAGACCGCTACTTTATTGCGAGTAACCTCGGCGAGCAGATCGTCGAGTTCAACCGAAGCCTCCGAGTCAAACGAGCGATCCCCGCAAAATTCCCCCTGATCGACTCGGGCAAACTCCGCCAATTCGGCTTCAAGCTCAAGAACGGTATCTTCGAGTCCACCGTCAGTAGCCGCCCCCGCCACTCAACCGATGGCCACCGCAAATTCCTCAAGAAACTCGGCCCCGGCCGAATCGGCCTCGCCTGGCAAGGGAGCCTCATCAAGGGCATAGTCCACGAACTAAGAATCACCGGCCGCCTCGACCCCAAATGGCTAGAAAAAGCCCTCCAAGACGCCAACTAAGTCCGTCAAACCCCTCGACCGCCAACCCCCCCCTCTTCATCGCCGGACCAAAAAAAGAAATGCCGACAGCCCTCCCCAAAATCGCTGTCGGCATCCAGATCATTTCATTTTTTGAATCAGCTCATAAACAGGTGCCCCCAGCGAATCGTGCAGCTCCGCGGGTTCCGTCCCCTCGAAGTCCGCGCACAATAAATCGACTGACACTCCCTTACCGATCCCAGAGCAGTCTAAAAGAACTTCCTCTGATCCCAAATTGTCAGCTTAGCCCGACCCTTCGCAAGATGAAGAACCACACAAGCCCGCATTATTCACGATCCCGCTACTGCGAAGTCGCTACGCGGTTCGTGAATAATGCGGGCCCTAGTGTCCTGTTCGGAAAGTTCGAGTGAGAACTCGGCGAGCCATTCGGCCTT
>CAYZYD010000443.1:0-4020 GCA_964482505.1 uncultured Planctomycetia bacterium
CCGTGTGGATGGTGAAGGCGTCCGTCTACGAGGTAGTCAATATGGTCGCCGTGGGGAACCGGTTCGTGGCCGCACCCAGGTCCGTGAACGTGTCCCTCTTCGTGTCCGCTACAAACATGGTCTTGCGTGCAGATATCAGGGTTGGTCTCGGTGACTTCGATCTGGTGCTCCTCGACCTGTCCGTTCTCACGCACGTGATGGAGGTGTCCGTCGTGGAGGTAGTCCACATGGTCGCCATGCTGAATCCCAGTGTGTCCGCAGTTGGGGCCATGCTGGTGATCATGGTCTTCGTGAAGGTTTGACATTTAAGGCCTCCCGCTTCCTCTAGGCTAAGATGTGTCCTTACCGTATACGGCGCTAGAGTTTACCATCGTATCGAACCACGTCTATCAGCGCGTCACCGGGCTTGCGCTAAAATACGCTAAACGGGCTCCTACAAACCGAGAAGCGCAATTTAGAGAATTCTAATCGACAGTACATACTACGGAAGGCTAACGATCCCGACCCTTGCGGTCTATTGGCACGAAGGTCGGTAACCGCCTCTCAGAATCACTCAGCCCGCCAGCAGCCCGCCCGCAAAACTGCTTTCGAGCGGGAGGTCGAGATTTCGAGACCAGTGTCTTCGGGAGACCAGTGTCCCCCGGCGAATCGAAGGCGTATTGGCCATACGTCGAGGTTTGCCGGGGGCGCTGGGCGAAGGAAGCTCGGCCTCCCGCGCGGAATGAGTTTTCGGGCGGGCTGCTAGGTGCGTTATGGGATCAGTAGGTTGCTAAGAATGAAAACGTTTGGGCTGGGGGCTGAGAAGTCGTTGTCCAGAATGAGCACGACGTCGATATCACCGTCGGAATCCATATCCCTTGCGACTCTCGCCCTCGCAAACCTCGATAGCCCAAGATTGAGTGGAGCGCAGAGAGCGCCATCACCTGTTCCGAATCGGAGGGTCACGGTGGTGCCGAAGGAGTAAAGGAGGTCGAGCTGTCCATCGCCATTAAAGTCCTCAATCTGTAGATTTGAGGCCTCGATAGGATTGAGCTCGGGGTATGCGACTAGGGCTGCAAAAGTGCCGTCGCCGATGCCAAGCCGGATCGCAATCCCTTCGGGAGTGACTCCCGCTAAAGTTACCGCCAGGTCGAGGATCGAGTCCCTATTCAGATCGCCAAGCGCGACGGACTGGCTGAGATCCAAGGCTGCACCAAGAACTATCGCTGGAGCAAACGTGCCGGGGTTGGTAGCGAGGTAGATACGGATTCCATTGGGACCCCCAGTGACGATATCGGGAATGCCATCACCGTTGAGGTCGCCGATATCGACGGAGTCGTTCCCCGCGCCCATATCGATCCTCATCTCTGCTGAAAATCCGCCTAGCCCATCCCCGAAGAAGGTCGAAAGCGAGTCACCAGCCCGAATGATATCGGGTGTACCATCATCGTTGAGATCACGAACTCGAATACGACCGTTTGATGCGGAAGGTAATGTCGTAGGGACCCCAAAGGACCCTTGGCCGTCTCCGAGCAGCACGACAATCCCGCCCCCCACTTCTGCATAGACCAGATCGAGGTGATCGTCGCCATCGAGATCTTGGCACGTACCGTTTTCCACCAAGTTCACTGGAATGCTGATTGAGACTCCCGGACTAAAGTCGCCCGAGTTGGATCCAGTAAGCACGAAGATCTCCGAGTCGAGGAAGACCGCTAAGTCCTCCACACCATCTTCATCAAAGTCCCCGGCGATGATCGCTCTCGCTTCGTCAAAAATGGCAACCTCCCGGGCACTGTTAAATGAGCTATCACCACGACCCGTCAGGAGCTTCGCTGCCGAAGCAAAGGCTTCCGTCACGATGAGATCGAGGAGCCCATCATTATTCGCGTCGGCAGATTGAATGGAGGTGACCCGATTGAAGCGGAGGGGCACTGACGTAGAAGTGTCGAAATCACCATTACCTTCATTGACCAAGACGTCAAATCTAGCGGCGTTGCTGACAAGGAGATCCTCGTCGAGGTCGCCGTCCCAATCGCCAATCCACAGTCTTCGAAAGGCAAGTAGACTTTCAGGAACACCCGCAATCTCGACAGCTGGCGCATACGTACCCGGGCCGGTCGCGATCGCAAAGTGCGGCACGCCCCGAATGCTCCCCTGCCTCACGAACACCAGATCAAGAAGAGGGTCGCCATTCAGGTCGATCCAGGCGGTATCAGTAGCTCCAGTCGACGGGACTGTGCTTGGGGCCTCAAAGAAATTCCCTGAACCGTCATTGAGGAGCGATACGATCTCGGTGAAGTTGATTCGTTGATACAAAATGTCGAGGTCACCTTCGCCTGTTACTTAGGGCTAACCGTGAAAGCGGCTCTCCTCAAATTCAGAGTCGCAACCCTGGGGTCTCGCTTTCACGGTAACCGAAGGACGAGGCGCGACCGCCTTAGAGGCGCGTTCCGGTCGACTTCCAAGCGACCTTATAGATCCGCTCGTCCGGGTCGAAGGGCTTGTCGTCGAACAGGATTCCGTGGCTCTTCGCTTTGGGAGAAAAGTAGGTGAAGACGTCGAGCAGTTTCGCGCCGTCTCTGCCCGCGACGACGTCGTGAATATTGTCTCGACGACGGGACAGGGTAGAAACCCGGCCTTTGGTGATCCGCGCCCACTTGGTTTCGCGGATGGTGAATTCCTCGCCTCTAGCCGGAATATCATTACGGCCCTCGATCTCGAAGTTGCGAATGTTACAGGATCCTTCGAGTCCGAATATGACCCCATTGTAGTCTCGGTGATCGTGGATACGGATGCGCGAACCTGGCTTCATGTTAATAGTAAGTATTATCAGCGGCCGATACGACGCAACCCGCTTCATTTTGTAATCACCTCGGCCCGCGGGCGGGCACTCCGGCATGAGCTCGACTCGTGACAAGAGCGCGCTGATCCCACGAACGTAGGCTTCTTCGTCGACCTCGTCGCCTTGCTCAATGAGTCGCTTGGAAAGCGGGCGGAGTTCCTTAACGAGTGTATCAAAGGCGACCTTCCCGCCCATGAGGTCTGCAGCTCCCGTGCTCAACTCGATTTCTTCCGACGAGCCAAGGAGTGGCGATCCGATCGCGGCACCCGCGGTCAGGGCGCTCAGCTTGAGAATACGCCGCCGTGAAATTTCGACCCCGTCATCAATCTCTTCGCCGACCTCGTGGTCGGCCTCGGGGGCATGTTCGAGTTCTTCGACTCGGGTGAAGAGCATGGTGACTCCTTTGACCGGCTTCCAGGTGTGAAATAGTACTGCTTGTTTCCAGAAGCTTTATGCTCTGCTCAGGTGCGTTAGCCCTGACGTTGTAGCCATAGATGATAATCGATTCTCATGTCGCGGGTCCAATGTAATAAGGCACGGAGCTCGAAATCCTCGTGGCTCGAGCGCTGCTTTTCGGGCAGGCTTCTATCGCGAAACGCAGTTACGGAGGGAAGGAAGATCGATTTTTTGGCCGAGTCGATTCTTTCGGGCGAGCTGATAGTGCAGATCCTGGCTGTGTAGGTCATCGGTCATCGGGCCTCCAAGCTGCCAGGAAGAAGACATGGAGCTTCTTGCATGGCCATACTGGCGAAGCTGTTTCTTCTAGCGGTGCCAGGATGACTAAAAGCAATCCAAACTGCCTCCTGGAGGAAGCAGCGTTCCGGAACCACTTATCTGAGCCCTGATAGTGGCGGAATCCGATGGGTGCTCGCCGGTTTGGGAGCCTTCTGACCTTCCCCCTACTTCTTTAACAGCTTCACCAGTATTGGGCCTTGGACGACATTACCGAGACCGGCTTTCCTGGGCAGGGACCAATCTCTGCTAGTTCGTTGTCACCCGGTTGTCATCCAGGGGGAGGGGGGAGGACTCTGACAGGTTCCATAAGCTCTTAATATTGTGTTAGATAACTTGGCGCGCTCGGCAGGATTCGAACCTGCGACCCACGGATTCGAAGTCCGGTACTCTATCCACTGAGCTACGAGCGCGCCGAAGGTCTGGGTGGGGGTGTTGAATATTCTTAAGCCTCGGTTTTACGAAAC
>CAYZYD010000444.1:0-4019 GCA_964482505.1 uncultured Planctomycetia bacterium
CAAACCAGGCCCGTTTGGGCGCCAACCCGAGCAGTTCGTAGAGAACCTCGGCGGTCACCCGGTTCTTGTGCGAGAGCCCCGAACCGTCGCGGACCGTAACGCTCGCCCTCACGGAGTCGGCGACATATTCCTCGACAACCGCCGCTCCCGCCTCGTAGCTTCCGCTGCCACGCAGTTCACGCCCGAGAATGCGCAAGAGACAGTCTCCGTGCAAGTTCATACTATCTTTGAGAAGCCGCGGAAGAGTGCTCGCCAGGGTTCGTGCGGTGGTGAAGAGTCGCTCGCGCTTTCCCGTCCCGAGTTTGCCGCGCTGCCAGCCTTGATTGAGCGTAATGCCGCTCTTCTTTAAATACTGATTCAGCGCCCCGAGAAATGCGTCCGAGGGATGCTCGACCGCGATCGAAACGACGTAGGGCTTCTTGCGACTGAGCAGATATCGCCCCCCGATTCGAATCGACCACTCCCCGGGTCGCCGGTCGATCCAAAAGCCGTGTTTCTTCTTTTTGTCTGTCCCTTTCACACCCCCGACAAATCGAATCCACGGGTGCTCGGGCCAAGCTTCGACGAGGACTCTTCGTCCCCGAGCGAAGAATGAGACATCGAAACAGTTATCGTTGAGATTGAGGGCACCGGACGGTGCGCTGTACCAGCGGTGCCAATCCGACTGTGGCCAATCCTCGTGCCGGACCTCGGGTGAGAAGTAGGAATCGTCCCCGACCAGCGATCCCTCGAGCCGACGAATCCCCCGCTCCTTGAGGGCGACAACGCAGCGCGAGAAGAAGGCGGGTGGTTCGCCGTCGGGTCGGTCCCCGGGATCCCCCCGACCGACAACGACCAAGTCACCCCGCCAAACCCCGGGCTCTGAACTCGGCGACCCGGTGAGATAAAAGTCACTTTTCAGCGTGAATTTGGGCCCGAGCAGATCGAGCGCGGCCATGGCCGTAATGAGCTTTTGGCACGAAGCGGGCTTGTGTTGGATACCGGCTCGGTGGGCCGCGACCGCGGCGGGGGTCTCGACCACAAAGGCGAGTTCTTCAGGCCGCAGGCCCCGCGCACGCGCCTTGTCAAGAAGCTCGGCGGCTCGGCTCTCTTGGACTTTGGGATCGAGGTCCGATCCCGAGATTGAGTTCGTAAAAAGGACAGTCGAAGAGAGGACGAGGCTGGTTAGGATGGGACGAGCGACCGATCGATAGAGTCGACGACGCGTCCAGAGGTCAGAACGACCACGCAAGGTTCTACTCTCCCATTCAGCTAGTGCGGCGCGCGAAGTGTATCAAATGAGAAGCGAGCTCGCACACCCTTTGACCCCGAAGAGGCAGGCCGATGTCTGAAGCGAAGCGGCGCCACCGCAAAAAGACAAATCGTCGTTCTCGCCGGGGGGCTTCACCACAACGAAGCCAAAGCTCACGACAAAACCGAACTTCGCCGGGCGACCGACGCGACCAGACGCGGTCGGTCCAGCCTCAGCGGTCGCTCGAAGCGCTGATCGAGTGGGCACGAGCCCAACTCCTCGAGCAGATTCACCCGCTCCCTCTACGCGAAGATTACGAGATCGATCTCAAGTTGCCGGTCGTCGTTCAGCCCCAAAGAAGTGGTGCTCTATCTCGAGCTGAGATGAGTCATCTCAAGGCTCAGATTGATCGACTGGCCCAGTCGATACGACTCCAAGAGCTCGGCTATGAACTCGGGCATGTCTACTGTCACTGGTGCGAAGCGAGCCGCTGCGTCCACTCGGTTCCCCCGGATTCTCGCTCGATCTTCACCGGGTACTCCCCGACTGGAACACCGCGCTGGCTCGAGTTTGGTTCCTGGACCATCGATCAACGCGACGTCCGGATGGACCGGCTCTTCCAGGACAAACCCACTCCTCTGGCCCTCTTTGTCGAGGATCGCTCGCTGCACCAGGATCTGCTCGATGAGTTTTCTCGCAACGATCGCTTCCGCGTGCTCGCGCAACTCGCCGCGGGGTACTTTCGACTCCCGAGCTGTGCGGAGAACATCGCGGTCACGGTACAACTTATCGAGCAACGACTCGCAGGTGGTGATCCGAGCTACAGTCTCAACTGGCTGATCGGTCACGACTCGACCAACCTCGGTGAATTGACGGCGGGTTATCCGCGCTGCTTACTCTCGGATTGGATCCAGAGCCTCACCCACGCCATGCGCGACTATGAGCGCGAACTCGCGGGGGGGCGCCGACGCGGCGACCGACTGCGACTCGCCCTCGCCCGAGAAGGCGCGACCAAAGTCTTGCGAGATTCGGTCGATTGGCTCGAGGTACAGATCCGTCGAGGCAGCCGCCGCACGCAACACGCGCAAGAGAGAGCGCGCGACCCCAAACGACCGACCGCGAGTGCTCACTCAGACGTCCGTTCCGCCCAGCCTTCGGCGATATACTACGACTCCCAGGAAAAGACCGTGGTCGTGATCGGACCGAAGCGCCGCGTTCACTTCTTTTCTCCGGACGGACAGCACGTGACGAGCATCGTCGCCACGGGAAAGCAGATCGCCGAGCGCATGCGGACCAAGCGTTGGCAACCTTACCCCGCCCCGGATTCGACTGAGTTCATGGCCAAGGTCGACGATCAGTCGGGGCCTACAGGCTCTGACACCTGGCGACTAATCGATCCGACGAAGATTCGAGAGAAGTTGCCGCGCCGCCTCTTGGTCCTCATCGGGGCGCCGGACCGCGACCAACTGCGAGATTCCAGCCGGGCTCTCAAACCAGCGCGCATAAATCCAGATTTGAGCGGGTCTGCCGCGCTTATCTTTGACGGTTGTGAGATATCCTGCAAAGACCCCACCCACACTTTGGCGCCAGAGATCGCGCACCCACTCGGGTGACTCGAGACGCTGTGTCCTTTCAAATCGCTGGACGGCTGAGAGCACCGAACCCGCTTCTCGTCGGGGTATTGAGTAGAGATCGAGGACCGGGAAGCCTCGTTCGAACCACTCGAACTGTCCGGGTCGTGTTTCGAGCTTGAGCCAATGTGCGGGCGCCTCAAACTCAACCTTGAGTTCGGGGATAGATTGGGTCTCGGGAGGACCGTAGTAGAGCTTGAGGATTGAGAAGATCGGGTAGGCGGCGACGACGAGCAGTATCAAACCGAAAGGGATCGCGAGCCCCGAGAGCAGCCGAGAGCGGCTCCCCGCGAGAAACACTACTGCAACCGCAACCCCAACGACAAATCCTACCGCGTGGCCGACGACTCCAACCGTCGCCAGCGACTTAAAGTAGGGTTGGACGAGCGGCAGCCCGACGACGATGAGGAGTACGGCAACGGTGAGTGACCAGGGCTTCGGACCTCGTTTGAGCCGAGCCGCATTCCACTCAAGCGCGAGTCGCGCGGCGATGACCCCGAGAATCGCTCCCGAGGCACCGAGCGAGATGGTCGCAGCATCCGACCACGCACCGCTCGCCGCGCTTGCGATTCCGGCGAGCAAATAGACCGCACCAAAGCGAAACGATCCGAGCGCTCGCTCGGTCGAGGTGCCGAAGAGCGCGAGGGCAAACGCGTTGAAAGCCAGGTGCCAGAAGCCACCGTGAAGCGCCATCGAATTCGCGAGTCGCCACGCCTCAGTACTGAAGATCTCCGCTCCGACTCTCATAGCCCCGAGCCGTTCGAGCATCTGCAGCGACACCTGCGACCGTACCGAAAAAAAGTCCTCGAGGCTGAGGAAAGGTAAGAAGAAGAGGGAAAAGAAGGTCATCGGCAAAGCCACGAGCAGGTAGAGCGTCACCCAAGCGAATCGGCGGGGCGGAGGAATCGAGGGACGCTCGGATTGAACGGGCTGCTTTGGAACTTGTTGGGAGTCGATCCAATCAGCGGAATGCTGGCCGCGTGGCTGGGAACTCTCGGCTTCAAAATCCTGAGCTTCTTGGAAACCTTGAGACATCCCATTTCCTCTGACGCTAGTGTCCTGTTCGGAAAGTTCGAGTGAGAACTCGGCGAGCCATTCGGCATTCCTGGCTAGCAGCCCGTTGAAAAACTGCTTTCGATGCGGGAGGTCGAGAATTC
>CAYZYD010000445.1:0-4018 GCA_964482505.1 uncultured Planctomycetia bacterium
GAAGGCAGATCTCCGGACTTTGCCGTGCCATCGAATTCGCCCTCGTCGAGTACGGGGGAGGTCGTGTACGATCGGTCGAAGAGCCTCAGTTCGCGGGCTCTAACGGCGCCCTGCAAATCGCAGTCGATATGCCGGCTGAGTACTGGGAGTCGATCGGCAAGGTGGGATAGTACCCCCGCGACTCGTGATAGCCGAAGATCCGTCTCGGCTGAGAGCGTCACCCCGAAAACTGCTTTCGATGCGGGAGGCCGAGATTTCGAGCCCATTGCCCTCGGAGCCCATAGCCTCCGGATCCCAGCGCCCCCGGCGAATCGAAGGCGTACTAGTCATACTTCGAGGATTCGCCGGGGGGGCTGGGCGAAGGAAGCTCGGCCTCCCGCGCGGAATAAGTTTTTGGGCGGGCTGCTGGGTTCTTTGCCGGCAAACGCCTCCAGACTTCTTGTAGTTCGTGCAAAAGTGCGGGTTGGCAAGCTGCGGTAAGGTCGAATTTGCGGGTTGTCCTTGATATGCTGCGGTAAACTTCATGCATAGGACAACATGACTACAGACGATCAGACCCAGAAGACATTTGCCATCCTCGGAGCTAGCGGCGGTATCGGCTCCGAGATCGCTCGCAAGATCGCCCAGCACGAACCCTCCGCCCGGCTGTTTCTCGGTGCTCGCGATTCTGACAAGCTCGATGCAATAAGTCAGAGCCTTGAAGGAATTGAAACCGAAGTCGTGTCACTCGACGCGACGGATTTCGAGGAATCAGCCCAGTTTATCAAAGTCGCCAGCGAGGCGGGTCAGCTCACCGGTGTTTATAACTGTGTCGGTAGTATTCTGCTCAAACCAGCTCACCTCACCACGCGTGAAGACTTCGACCAAATCATCGCTCAAAACCTTGCGAGCTCGTTTGGGGTGGTTCGAGGCGTTGCAAAACATGCACTCAAATCGAAAGCCTCGGTTGTTCTTTACGCCTCCGCGGCGGCGAGCGTCGGTCTTTCAAATCATGAGGCGATTGCGGCGGCAAAGGCGGGAGTTGTCGGGTTAGCTCGGTCGGCCGCGACTACCTACGCTCGGTATGGCTTGCGATTTAACGTCTTAGCCCCAGGTCTGGTCGAAACAAAGATGAGCGCCGCTATCACTGAGAACAAGACGGCACGGGCCTCGTCAGAAGCACTCCACCCGCTGGCCCGTCTCGGTCAGCCCGAGGAGGTGGCCGCGCTCTCCTACTGGCTGACGAGTGCCGACGCGACCTGGGTCACGGGTCAATGTTGGGGCATCGACGGCGGGCTTGCGACGCTCAAGACGCCTCCCAAAAAGATCGGATGACGAGCTTCTACCCATGGCTGCTCGGCGCGCACGTCGCCTCGACATGGGCCCTGGTGGGCCTCATCTGGAGCGTCCAAGTACTGGTATATCCCCAGTTTCAACGAGTGGGAACCGCTGAGTTTGGCGAATACCATCACGCCCATATGTCCCGCGTCACCTGGATCGTGGCGCCGCTGATGTTTGCGGAGCTGATCACACAAATCGCCCTAATTGTGGTCGCTCGTCAGAATACAGGAGCTGCTGTTACACTAAGTATCAAATGGTTAGTGCTGGGAGCAGCCCTGGTCGGTGTGAATTGGCTTTCGACGGCGTTCATTCAAGTGCCACTTCATAATCGTCTCGCGCACGGGTTTGATAGTAAGTCAGCCATAGCCTTGGTCCATACCAATTGGATAAGAACCATCAGTTGGAGCTGTCGCGGAGTCTTGACCCTAGTCCTCTGGGAAGAAACCTTATGAATCGAGCGAGCGTACCTCAGGTCAAAGAGCAAGCCGAAGTAGAGTCCGCGATAAACACAGCTTGGAGCCTTGAGATTTTTTATGATGGAGATTGCCCGCTCTGTCGGCGCGAGATCAAGTTTATGCGCAAGAAGGACTCGTCGAACCGTCTTATATATACCGACATCGCAGACCCTCAGTTCGATGCGGTTAAGGAGACGGGAAAGACCTTCGAGGAGCTCATGGCGAAGCTACACGGCCGACTGCCTTCAGGAAACTTGATCGCCGGCCCTGAGGTCTTTCGTATCGCATACGCTGAGCTCGGGTACCGGTCGCTGGTTAAACTATCCCGGCTCCCTTTGATCTCGCAGCTCATCGGCCTCGGTTACAACTGCTTCGCTCGTTTGCGACCCTATCTCCCCGGACGAAAATGCGACGACACCTGCCGCGTGCTGCCAAATCGAGAGTCCAGAAATGAGAGTCTTCGAAGCAAAAACGTAGAAGAAGAGTAGCCCATGATCGAGAAGGACAAGCTCCCCATTACCTTAAGCCCTCAAGTCCTTGATATGAAAACCCAAGGGATCAACCTCAAGGGTGATACTCTCGGCGCGCAGCGCGGCAGTGGCGAGCATTTGCTCGTCTTTCTCAGGCACCAAGGCTGACTCTTCTGTATTGAAGCGGTTCGTGAACTGCGCAAGATATTAGAAGAGAATCCCGACTACCCCACACCGCTCTTTGTCTTCATGGGTGAGGTCGATCAGGCAGTGACGGTATTCGACAAACTCTGGCCCGAAGCCCGGGTTATCTCCGATCCCGAAAAGAAGTTCTATCGGGAGTTCGGGCTCAAGAGAGTGACGTCTAGCCAGCTCTTCCACCCTGGGAGTTTCGTGCGTGCTATGGGCGCTTTCCTCAAAGGAAACTCGGTATCCACTCCGAAGGGCCAAGACCCGCTCATGATGGGAGGAGTGTTCTTCCTCCGCGGACAAGAGCTTGTCTGGGTACATAACTACCGCCACACCGGGGACCACCCCGACTTCGCTCGGATCCCAGATCTCGTCGCCGGGGCTCAACCGAATTGAATTCGCCCGAAGCGAGAACGAAGTGCGTTCAAGTCGCGCTTCTCCACGGCAACGGGGGAGGGCGATCCCGCTTCCAATTCCTCAGCCGCTCGCCCCAAACTGGTATCAACTGGGTTCCGCTAGAGCTACCCGGATTTGGGCAGACTCCGAGAGAGCCCGGGTTTACTTCTTTACGAGATTACGCCGATTCGCTGCTCGAACGTGTCGTCGTGCTCGAACGTCCTCGAGTCTTACTCGGCCACGGTATTGGCGGTTCGATTGCACTCGAACTCATCCAGTACGCCTCAGACGAACTCGATGCACTAATCCTCCACGCGCCCGTCGGAGCTCACCTCGATCGACGGCTCTTTCCCAAACTGATGAAGCCACGGTTTATGAGAAAGCTGCTGCAAGGGGCCATCACCCATCGGTTACTCCGAAGATTTTGGCGACGTCGACTCTTCACCGCCCCCCTCCCGGCCGCGGTTGAGAAGGAGTTCTTTGAAGACTATCGAAGAGGTGAAGCGTTTGGCCAGATGTTTGATCTGATCAACTCCGCATGGTTTGAGAGTTTGCGCCCGATCTCGCTGCCGAGTGTGGTCTTGTGGGGAGAATCGGAGCGGGTTCTCTCTTCGGGACAAGCGGAGGCATTCCAAGCGTTACTCCCGACAGCGCGAATCGAGCGGATTAGGGGCTGGGATCACTTCCCGATGCTCGATCAACCCCAACACTACGCCGAAGTCGTCGCCCGCCTCGCGACCGAGCTCACGACTTAAGGAGTCGACGGTGATTTTCGAGCTCGGTCGATCAGGAACCGCCGCCGAGAATTGGGGATCTAAGGCTCGCCGCCTGGACGAGGCTAGCAACTGCGGCTTCCCCGTACCCGCAGGCGTGGTCTTTACTGAGGAGTTCTGGACCCACAAGGAATCAAGAGGAGAGCTCCAAAGATCTGCGGAAGGGCTTCGGTTGTCCCTGACAGACCATGACCTCAAACCGCTCGAATCGCTCAATGGCCGAGTCGCAGTTCGAAGCGCCTTTTCGAGTGAGGACTCAGAATCCTCGAGTTACGCGGGCTTCTTCCATTCGGAGCTGCTTGTCGAGCGGAAACGGGAGCCTCTCGAACGGGCAATGATCCAAGTCCTCGAGTCGAGTCAACGCGGTCACAGTGCGACTGGGTTGCGCCGCGACGTGCTGGTGATGGAGATGGTC
>CAYZYD010000446.1:0-4013 GCA_964482505.1 uncultured Planctomycetia bacterium
CGGTCTGGCGGCGGAAGGCGTAGGCTAGGGTTGGGCCGGCCTCGCCGACCACCACCGTGTCGATGTCGTCGATCGGCTAGCCGACCGTGTTCAGCGCCATCGCGAGGAACGCCCGGTCGCGGTCCGAGACGAGGCCGACGGTGGTCCCGACCAGGTCTTCGACGCTGTCGATGTCGCTGTCGGCGGAGACGGCGATGCCCTCGGGGGCGTTCTGCATCACCTCGTAGACCGTGTTGATGTTCGCACCGGACGCCACCGCCGCCAGAGTCTCGTTGGGGTCGAGCATGGCGAGGTCGGCCTGCCCGTTCATCACGAAGGCGACGTACGGAATGCTGGTGGAAGACGGCAGCAGGTTGACCCTGACCCCTTCCTCCTCGAAGTAGCCGAGCGCCTCCCCGGCGATCAGCGGGTAGAAGTTGGCCGAGCGCGGCAGCGGCATGATGACGTCGACCGTCGTGAGATCCTGCGCGGCCGCGACGGTCGGCGCCGCCGACAGCAGCGCCAGCGAGCCGGCGAGGGCGAGCAGCCCTGTCTTCCTGGTCATAAGAATTGTCCTCCCCTTAACGCTTCGTTGCGAGTTTCGCCGCAACGGACGACGAAGGACGCGGCGCGCGCCCTCGAGACCGCCGCCATGCGGGCATCCCGACGCCAGAACACGATCCGGTCGTCGAGGATCTCCATGATCGTGAAGAGGGTGAGCCCCATCAGCGACATCGACGCGAGCGTCGCGAACGAGGACGCCATGTCGAGGGCGAACGAAAAACGCTGCATCAGGATGCCGACGCCGGCCGTCGCCTGCGCGAACTCGGCGACCACCGCGCCGATGAGCGCCGTCGTCATCCCGATCTTGAGCCCGGCGAAGGTGACCGGCAGCGCCGCCGGCAGCTGCAGCTTGAGGAAGACCTGCAGCCGGCTGGCCCCGATCGCCCGGAACAGCTCCTCCCGGTCGGGGTCGACGCGGGTGAGTCCGGTGAGCGTGTTCACGAAGATCGGGAAGAAGCAGATGATCGCGGCCAGCGCGATCTTCGAGCTGAAGCCGAACCCGAACCAAGCGATCACGATCGGCGTCAGCGCGAGGCCGGGGGTGACGTTGAGGAGCACCGCGTAGGGCGAGGCATAGCGGCGGAAGCGCGCGTTGAGCGCAGAGGCGACCGCGAGGGAGATGCCCACGGTCGCCCCGATCAGGAAGCCGGCGACCGTCTCGTAGAGGGTGATGAAGAAGTGGCGCCAGATCGTGCCCTCGAAGACGTACAGGTCGGCGAGCGCGGCCGCGATGCCGCTTGGCCGCGGCACGAGGAAGCTGTTTGTCCAGCCAGCTACGCTCGCCCCCTCCCAAAGCGCGATCAGCGTGGCGAACACGCCGAGGTGGGGGAGGAGGCGGGCGAGCGCGGACCGCCGGCGGTCAGTGTTGGCTGCCGGAGAGCGGCTCATCGGCCGTCCCCCCAGCGACGCCGCCACACCGCGGCGCGGCGACCGCTGACGGTTGCGACCCGCTCCGGGTGGACCCAGAACACGAGGCGCGTGTCGATCGCCTCCATCGAACGGAAGATGGCGAAGCCGACCGCGCTCAGCGTGAACACGCAGGCAAACGCCGACGCCATGTTGAGCGAGCCGGTATAGCGGTCGATCAGCACGCCCATCCCGGCGTTGGCGGAGATGAACTCGGCGACCAGCGCCCCGCTCAGCGCCGCGGCCATCGCCAGCCGCAGGCCGGCCATGATCACCGGCATCGCGTCCGGCAGCACCAGCTTGCGAAAGATCTGCCAGGCGTTGGCCCGCAGCGACCGCAACAGCTCCAGCTTGTCGTCGTCGACGTGTAGCACCCCGCTCATCGTGTTGATGAACGGCGCGAAGAAGCAGACCAGCATCACGATCGCGATCTTCGACGACCAGCCGAAGCCGAGCATGGCGATGATCAGCGGCGCGACGGCGATGCGCGGGGTCGCCTCGAGCACGATAACGTAAGGCTTCAGATAGCGCCGCACGGTCGCGTTGAAGCCGACGAGGCCGCCGAGGACGACGCCAAGGATCGAGCCGGCGACGTACCCCGCCAGCACCTCGCCGAGGGTAATCCCAAGGTGGTAGTACACGTTGCCCTGGACGACGTAGAGCCGCCAGAACGCTTCGAGGATCGCCGTCGGACGGGGAAACAGCAGCGGGTCGAGCCACTCCGCGCGCGCCGCAAGCTCCCACGCCAGCAGCAGCGCGAGGAGGATGCCGGCGTGGGTTAGGGCTCGCCGGGTCGCGAGCGAGGGCCCGCTCCGGCCCGGCGCAATCGCCGCGATCTTTTCCGTCACCGCCATCTAGTGGGTCCCCAGCACGGCTCGCACGTCGGCGACCAGCGCGTTGAACTCCGGGCTCATCTGCAGCTCGATCGCCCGCGGTCGCGGGAACGGCACCTCGACGATCCGCGCGATCCGCCCCGGCCGCGGGGTCATCACGATCACCGTGTCGGCGAGGAAGATCGCCTCTGCGATGTTGTGGGTGACGAACACCGCCGACGCCTTTACCTCGGCGACGATGCGCATCAGCTCGAGGTTCAGCCGCTCGCGCGTGAACTCGTCGAGCGCGCCGGTCGGCTCGTCGAGCAACAGCACGTCGGCGCCGGTCTGCAGCAGCCGCGCAAGCGCGACGCGCTGCTGCATGCCGCCCGACAGCTGGCTCGGGAACGAGAAGATGAAGTCCTTGAGGCCGACCATCTCGAGGAGATGGATCGCCCGCTCCCGGTCCTCCCGGGTCGGCCGCCGGACGATCTCGGTCGGCAGGAGCACGTTCTCGACGGCGGTCCGCCAGTCGAGCAGCGTTGGCCGCTGGAACATCATCCCGACGTCCCGCCGGGGACCGTTCACCGGCTCGCCGTGGACCGTGAGGTCCCCGGCCGAGCGGTCGATCAGCCCGGCGATCAGGCGCAGGAGGGTCGACTTGCCGCAGCCGCTCGGCCCGACGAGGGTAACGAACGATCCGCTCGCGATGTCGAACGAGGCGTTGTCGAGCGCGACCACCGCGCCCTCGGAGAACGTCTTGCCGACGCCGCGACCCCGGACCACGCTGAGCGCCGGCCCGTCGACCGGCCGGATCTCCCCGGATCGGGTCTCAGCCTGCATGGCCCCGCCTGCAGAACCCCTGGTCCGTCACGACAGATCCTCCCTGCCGGGCCGGTGGTCTGGCCCGTCTGGCGCGGGACCGTCTGACCGTCGCGGCCGTCGCTCGCCACCCGCGGTCGCCGACCGCCGGGCGTGCGGGTCCGCACGGCGGCTGCGACCGTTCCCGGCCCGGGCGGGTCGACGGCTCGCCCGGACCCCTGTCACGCGGTGAGGATCACGCGCTCGGTCGACCCCTGCCGAACGGGGTCGGCAGCCCGTCCGGTCCGCCGCGCGCAACCGGCTCGGCCGGTGGTCGATGCCACCGGGTCGTGGCGGCGCCCGGTCCCACTCCGGCCCGCGCCTGCCCCATCCTCCCCGCTGGTCCATTCTTATTGATCGAGTGATAAATTCGATGCGACCGGTTGTCAAACCCCAACCGTTGGCCGCCGCGATCCGGCGGAGAGGCCCGGCAGCGGCGGCGCTGCGGGGTGGCTCAGACCCGTACGAAATGGTCGGGGCCGACCTCGCGCATCACCGAGGGCTCCGGCTCGTAGCCGAGCGGCTTCATCGGGCTCGGGATCTCGGACTGGTCGAGCGTTCGCTCGCGCCGGGCACGCGGGTCGGCCACCGGTACCGCTGAGAGCAGCTTCTGCGTGTAGGGGTGCGCCGGGCGCGTGAAGACGCTCTCGCGCGGGCCGATCTCCACCACCTGTCCGAGGTACATGACCGCGACGCGGTGGCTGATCCGCTCCACCACCGCCATGTCGTGGGAGATGAATAGGTAGGAGATGCCGAGTTCGGCCTGCAGGTCCATCATCAGGTTGACGATTTGGGCCTGGATCGAGACGTCGAGCGCCGAGACCGCCTCGTCGGCGATGATGATCTACGGCCGCAACACGAGGGTGCGGGCGATGCAGATTCGCTGGCGCT
>CAYZYD010000447.1:0-4011 GCA_964482505.1 uncultured Planctomycetia bacterium
GCTCGAATTCTCTTCGCCGATAACAATTTTTGGGGACGCACCCTCGCGGCGATTAGTACCTCTAACGACCCGGCTGCCCGCGATGAGTTCGGCCCCTACATGCCCGGGTTTGGGTTGATTCCCTACAACGACCTTGAAGCGCTCGAGCGCGAGCTCGTCAAAGACCCGACGATCGCGGGTTTCATGGTCGAGCCCATTCAAGGAGAAGCCGGGGTAATCGTTCCCGACGATGGCTACATGAAGGCTTGTTACGAACTCTGTAAGAAGCACAACGTCTTGCTGATTGCGGACGAAGTCCAGACGGGACTCGGTCGCACCGGGGCGATGCTCTGTTGCGATCACGACGGAATCCAACCCGATATCCTCATCCTTGGTAAGGCGCTTTCCGGTGGTTTGATGCCGGTCTCGGCGGTCCTCGCGCGCGACGAAATTATGCTCTGCCTCAAGCCTGGAGAGCACGGGTCGACTTACGGCGGAAACCCTCTCGGTTGTCGCGTGGCCATGGCCGCGCTCGAGGTGCTCAAGGAGGAGAAGATGGTCGAGAATGCCGCGCGGCTCGGTCCTCTCTTTCGCGAGCGACTCTCAGAGCTCAGGCTCTCGTGGATCAAAGAGATCCGAGGGCGGGGGCTGATGAACGCGCTCGAAGTGCATCCCGGAGACGGCGTCACGGCCTGGGACCTCTGCGTTCAACTCAAGGAAAATGGTGTCCTCGCGAAGCCGACACACGACCACATCATCCGGTTCGCGCCGCCGCTTTGTATCACCGACGAGGAGCTGAACCAGTGCCTCGATACGATCGTCGACACCTGTCGCGAGGCCGATCGCCGCGCCTCTCTCAACGCCACGGCTGAGGCCGACTAGCCCGCCCGAAAAACTGCCTTCGATGCGAGAGGCCGAGATTTCGAGCCCCGTTGCCCCCGGATCCATTGCCCACGGATCCCAGTGCCCCAGGATTCCAGTGCCCCCGGCGAATCGAAGGCGTACTAGTCATACTTCGAGGTTTCGCCGGGGGGTGAAGGAAGCTCGGCCTCCCGCGCGGAATGAGTTCTTCGGGGCGGGCTGCTAATCCTTGGACGACATCTTCGGGGTCACAGGGCGGGCAGAGTGCCACCCTTGTGCCTTTGAAAGTACTCGATGAGCAGGCTACCGAGCCCGCCTCTAGGAAGATCCCTTCGATGGACTTTGAGACCTACCGCTACATTCACTACGCCGGTCTTTTCACGATGTTTCTCGGACTCGGAATGGCGATCGCTTGCGCAAAGAACTCGGGGGGTGGAAAGCCGCCCGGCACCACGATGGCCGCGTTAGCCCACGGCATCGGGCTGGCGATCGCGATCGTGGCGGGATTCGGCATGGCCGCCAAAGGACCTTACGCGAGTGAGATGCCCAACTTTGTTTGGGCGAAGCTAGGTATCGCGCTCGCGTTCGGAGGCTGGATCGCGGTCATAAGACGGACCAAGCTCCCCGCCATCCTTCACTTGATCATCCTCGCCGCCCTCGGTTTAGGAGCGGTCTATATCGCCAAGACGGGTCCGAGCTGGTAGCTCGGAGCCTCCGCCCCTGGACCCACGCAGCGTTCGCGGTAAGATATTGCCCTGGTTAGGGCTCCTCATTCATTCACAATCCGATCGAAGGAGTCTTCGATGACCACCGCCACGGAATCCGAACCGCGACGGAGCCGTCCCCGGTATCGCAAGACCATCGGGCCTCGGCTCAAGCCGCTTCTGCTTTTTGTCCTCGCGAGTTTTGGCCTGCTCATGATCAATGGCCTCTACCTCGCGTCGGTTACCTTTGCCGAGTGGTGGAACGAAGAGGTCTATCAGAACTACTTTTATCAGGTGATGTTCATGGGCCACTTGGGCCTCGGATTGCTCATGATATTGCCGGTCTTAATCTTCGGGGGCCTGCATATCCGCAATTCGCACAACCGCCCTAACCGAAGAGCGGTCAAGCTCGGTTACTTTCTGTTTGGATCGACGCTCATCCTCCTGACGACGGGTCTGCTCCTCTTCCGGATTCCCGGTGTGATCGAGCTTCGTCAGCCGACCGCTCGCACGCTCGTCTACTGGCTTCATGTGACGATCCCGGCCGCTATTATACTTTTCTACCTCGGGCATCGACTCGCGGGGCCTCGCATCCGGTGGCGGCTTGGACTCTCCTGGTCGGGTGTCGGGCTTCTGCTCGCGGTGGGGGGCGTCTTTCTCCACTCGCAAGATCCTCGAGACTGGAACCGAGCCGGGCCCGAGTCGGGTGAGCAGTATTTCTTTCCATCGCTTTCGAGAACCGCGACGGGAAATTTTATCCCGGCCGGTACGATGATGATGGACGATTACTGTCAGGAGTGCCATTCGGACGTGCACGCCTCTTGGCGCGAAAGCGTTCACCACTTCAGTTCGTTTAACAATCCCGCCTACCTCTTCTCGGTGCGAGAGACGCGTCGCGTGGCGACCGAGCGGGACGGCAACTTGCAAGCCTCGAGATTCTGCGCGGGTTGCCACGATCCGGTGCCTTTCTTTAGCGGCGCGTTTGACAATCCCGATTTCGAGGCCGTCAACGACCCGACCTCGCAGGCCGGTATCACCTGCACCTCGTGCCACGCGATCACCCACCTCAATTCGAACCGGGGCAACGCTGATTACACAATCGAGGAGCCGGTTCACTACCCGTTCGCCCAAAGCGAAAACCCGGTCCTGCGCTGGATCAACCGGCAATTGATCAAGGCGAAGCCCGAGTTTCACAAGAAGACGTTCCTCAAACCGCTCCACAAGACTCCCGAGTTTTGTGGTACCTGTCACAAGGTCCACCTCCCGGTGGAACTCAACCAATACAAATGGCTGCGTGGTCAAAATCACTACGATTCTTTCTTGTTGAGCGGGGTTTCGGGCCACGGTGCTCAGAGCTTCTACTACCCACCCCAAGCGAAGACGAACTGTAACGGCTGCCATATGCCGACTCAGCCGTCGGGAGACTTTGGAGCGTTCCCCGAGAATGGCGAGCTCGTCGTTCACAATCACCAATTTCCCTCCGCGAATACCGCGATTCCATTTCTTCTCAACCGTCCGGAAGAGGTCAACGAGGCCCACCGCGCTTTCAACGAAGGGGCGCTGACGCTCGATCTGTTCGGGCTTCGTGAAGATGGAGCGATCGACGGGGAGTTGACCGCACCGCTCAAACCGGAGGTGCCGATTCTCAAGCCGGGTTCGACCTATCTGTTTGAGTTAGTGGTGCGGACGCGCAAACTCGGCCATCTCTTTACGCAAGGGACCGCCGATTCAAACGAGATCTGGCTCGAGGTCACGGCGAAATCGAATGGCAAGGTCATCGGAAAAAGTGGGGGAGTCGACGAGAATCGCCGAGTTGATCCGTGGTCGCACTTTATCAATGCCTACGTTCTCGATCGCCACGGCCACCGCATCGACCGTCGCAACGCTCAAGACATCTTTGTCGCGCTCTACAACCATCAAATTCCCCCGGGCGCTGCGGATGCGGTGCACTACCGACTGACGCTACCTCGCGATCTCGAGGGCCCGGTGGAGATCGAAGCCAAGCTCTACTATCGAAAGTTTGATACGACTTACTACGAGTACTTTTCCGAGAAGCAGGTGAATGACCTTCCGGTGATGCTGCTCGCTACCGATCGCGTTGAGTTTCCGACAGATCAGCGCCAGAGCGTGACCAACCCCGAGTCTGAGTTTCCCACCTGGATGCGCTGGAATGATTACGGTATCGGTCTGATCCGTAAGGGTTCCGAAGGGGCCCGCAAAGGTCAGTTGCGCCAAGCGGAGTTCGCGTTTAAGCGCGTCGAAGAGCTTGGCAAGGGGCTCGGAGCGCTCAACCAAGCCCGAGTCTTCTTTAAAGAGTGGCGACTCCCCGAGACCGTCGAAGCGCTGCGTCGGGCTGCCACTCACGCAGATCCCGCCTACCCCTGGACCGTCACTTGGTTTTCCGGGCTCGTCAACAAAGAGAACCGTCACTTCGACGAAGCGATCGCGGACTTCCGCCGGATCCTCG
>CAYZYD010000448.1:0-4004 GCA_964482505.1 uncultured Planctomycetia bacterium
CACTCAGACTCAGTAGCCCGCCCGAAAAAGTGGTTTCGATGCGGGAGGTCGAGAATTCGAGGACTATGGGCTCGGAAGCTCGGCCTCCCGCGCGGAATGAGTTTTCGGGCGGGCTAGTGGTGAGGTCACTTGCACGTTCTCTTCCCTCGACTCGAACCCGATCTTGAAGCGCTTCTCCGGCCGGGGCTCGACTCGCGTCTCGACTTGCGGCGCGACGGCGAACGAGCCGACGTCCTCATCGAAGGTCGACCCGAGCCGAGCCAACTCGATACTTATCGACCCCAGATTCTGCTCATACCCTACGCCGGACTCCCAGCCGAAACTCGCAAGCTCCTCGCTGGCAGACCCGAGACCGCGGTCCACAACCTCCACCACAACGCAGTGCCGACCGCGGAGCTCGCACTCAGTTTGCTCTTTGCGGTTGCGAAGCGCATCGTACCCTACGATCGAGATCTCAGGCGGGGGGATTGGAGCCGTCGTTACGACGACGACGGCGGGCAGTTGCTCGCGGGCCGGCGAGCGCTCGTCATCGGCTTTGGTGCGGTCGGTCGGGAGCTTGCGAACCGACTGGCCGCGCTCGGCCTTTCGGTTTCGGTGGTTCGGCGACGCAAACCGCCCTCCGCCTCAGAGAGCGAGTTCGATTGGCAGAGCCGAGATTCGTGGCGAGGGATCCTACCCGAGGTCGACTTCGTCTTCCTGACCGTCCCCTTAACCGAAGAGACTCGCGGGCTTCTCGGTCGCGAGGAGTTCGAGGCTTTGCCCGACCACGCGATTGTGATCAACGTCGCGCGCGGCCCCGTTATCCAGGAGGAGGCGCTCTACACCGCCCTCAAGGAGCGACGAATCGGCGGGGCGGGCCTCGACGTCTGGTACGAGTATCCCAAGGATGAAGCGGCGCGTACCCAGACGCCGCCGAGCCGCCTCGACTTTTCGAGTTTTGACCATGTGGTTCTGAGCCCGCACCGCGCCGGTCACTCGGACGCGACCCCAAATCTTCGGGCGAAAGCGCTCAGAGACTCGCTCAACGCCTGGGCCGCGTCGGGCGAAATGCCAAACCGCGTCGACCTTGATCGGGGATACTAAAACGGCGCTCGATCCACGGGGTCGAGGGACGGCGAGTTGGTACTCGAGCCATCCGTTGCGCGCGTCCCGACCGGAGTTTAACGGCCTTTGGGATCACCGTTACGATAGGAACTCGGATAGATCACCGAACCCGTGACTCCGCGGACACTCGCGCCGTCGGGCGCGATTCCGTAGAGCGTCAAATCTCCGTCGATATTGAGGAAGCGCGGACGCCCGGGGTTGTTCCACGCGCTGACGTTGCCGGTGACGGTCTCAACGGTGAGCTCGCCGCTCTCGTCGCGGATCTCGACTTCGCCGGTGACGCCCGACACGCTGAGGTCGCCCGTCCCGTCGACGATGGTTACCGTACCCAAGACATTGGTGACTCGCGTCTTTTCCCCTTGAGTTCGCACTTCGAGCGCGCCGCGGTGCTGATTGACCGAGATCTCGCCGATCTCCTTATGAATCACGAGTCGAGCCGTGAGCCCATCGACGTCGACCCGACCCGAATGCCCTCGAATCTCGATCTGGGTGTCGGCCGGGACTTGAATCACCGCCTCAAACGCTTTGCCTTCGGGTGACGTGTTGGGTATCTCGATGCGCGGTTGGGCGGTTCCCGGATCTTGCACGGTGAGCGGGAAGTTGTAGATCTCTTTGCGCAGATTACCCGCCCCTTCGTAGAGCGCGCCTCTGCCGACGATGACTTCAATATCCTCGGACGCTTCGACGCGGAGGGTTCCGATCCCGCCCGCGATCAAGAGCGATCGAATGCCTCGGGGTGAGTCACCCGGCGGGGTACCCTTCGGCAACTCTGTTTCGGGTGGGGTGACGACGCAGGAGCAGGCCGCGATGGCGACGAGGAGAGACCCGAAAAAGCGCATCCAATTTCCTTTCGCGCTCGAGCGACAACTCGAGGAGACGGTCATTGAGAGTTGGATAAGAGACCGGTAGAGCGACGAGCCCCCAAGCCCAGAGGCTGACGCCGCGGCGGAGACGAGCGGAGTCTTGCATCCTCTGGCGCTGGTCTGGCTGAGGTCTGGCTGGCCCGTCCCGACCCCTCTGTTTACTCGATCTCCAATACCTGGGCTACCGAAGTTTGGCGACTTCGGCGAGGACCCAGGAAAACTCCGCCGCGATCCCCTCGACGATCTCCTCGGGACGCGGGGCCAGGATCGGCCAGGTGTAAGTTTCGATCGCGAAATCGGGGACTACCGGTCGCTTGCACGCGTAAGCGAGCGCCGCGCGCGTATCGTCTTGAGTGGTCTCGAGGATTCCGAGCTCGGATTTTGAGACGGGAACGTGGAAGTGAACGCGGACCTCTTCAAGATCTCGATCATGGACCACGGGCAGCGTATCCAGATCGGCGCCGCGCAGGATCGACCCTTGGTGCAACCGCGCCGCGAACTGGTGGAGATACTGAGGCTCGTCGTAACGCATCAATTCTCGAAAGACCTCGGGCTTATCGAACCGGGCTCGAATCGCGCTCGAGACGTGGAGCTTCGCGACGCGCAGCCCCGCCTCTTCGAGCCGGCGCCACTCGGCCACGGGATCACGGAACAAGACGGAGAGATGGCAAATATCTAAGTTGACCGTAAAGAACCTTCGAAACAGATCTTCAGCTTTTTCCCGAGATACACGAAGCGGCCGCGCAAACTGCTCGTCGAGCTGGGGCAGCAGAAAGCGCTGGGTGAAATCGACGACATCGTTCGCGGTTTCGAAGGTGGTGTCCGGTTCGGGCTCAACCGCGAGGCTGATGAAAACCCCGTGCTCGCGTTCGAGTTGCACGAGGTAGGTCAGCGCTAAGAGATAGTTGCGAGCGATTCGACGAAAGGCGAGATCGTCGTGATTCCACGACCGGTAAGTGCCTCCGAGGGTCGAAAGAGTCGCCGTGCCGCCCGCGGGTATCAGCTCGACCATCAGTTCCGCGATCCGATTCGTCAGCGACGCGCGTTCCTTTCGAGTCCAAGCGGGCCGGTAGACATTCTCTTTGACCCGCTTCGCCTGGAAGTCTTCGAGCGGAAAGCCATTCACGGTAACCAGTTCGAGGGTGTGTTCGCGCAAGAAGGCGCGAAAGCGTTCGCGCTGCTCTTGGCTTCGAAACTCTCCGAGCAGTTGACGCCCCCAGCGCGGAGCGAGTCCGAAAGGCTGGTCGGGAGCGACGCAAGCGCGTACGGGGAGAACGAAGGTTTCGAGCGCGGCGTAAAACTCCTCGATGGTTTCGCTGCGGTGGGCGTTCATCTCGTAGGTCAGCCGCGCTGATCGATTCTGGGGGAGTGCGATTCGCATAGTGGAATTTTTTCCGCGGGAGGGACGACGAGATCTCGACGGCGATAACCGTTATGTTGCTCAAGGATGCGTCGCGGATAGCGAACGAGTTCACGCAAACCCCTCGGACCCGTTTCCGGGCCCGCAACAGATGACAAGCACGGCCCAGAAGAGGAGATCCTTTGAATTTAACCGTCTACTTAGCCGGCGAGATCCACACCGACTGGCGCGCCGAGTTCCGCAGCCAGGCCGAAGCGAAGCGGCTTCCGCTGACCTTTGTCGGACCCCAAGAGGAGCACGCGCTCTCCGACGATATCGGTGAGAAAATCGTCGGAACCCAGCCGAGCCCGCGCTGGCGCGATGAAGTTGCGTCGCAAGTCAACAACCTCAGGACGCGAGTCTGGCTGCGCCGCGCAGACCTCGTCGTCGCCAAGTTTGGCGAACAGTACCGACAATGGAACACGGCGATGGACGCGTCGATCGCCCTCGCTCAAGGGCTGCCCCTGATCCTGGTTCGCGAACTCGATCTCGGGCACGCTCTCAAGGAACTCAGCCAGCGCGCCCAGCTCGTTGTCGAAACGCCCGAACAAGCGCTCGAGGCGATCGCTTACATCTTCAAGGATGGCTAGTGTCCTGTTCGAAAAGTTCGAGCAAGAATCGCCGGCCCTCGACCTCCC
>CAYZYD010000449.1:0-3999 GCA_964482505.1 uncultured Planctomycetia bacterium
GGCCGAATGGCTCGCCGAGTTCTCACTCGAACTTTCCGAACAGGACACTAGCGGGGGAATCATGGGCAGTTTCGCTCCTAGCACACTCGCCGTCTCAAAGTCTTGCCACGGTTGCAACCAGCTTTATCGATTGCACTTAAGTTGGCAAGGCCGACAATCTGAGACGACATTTCCGCTGAAGACGAGTCCGTTACGAACCGAGTTAAGATGGGTGGATTGGCCCGGTTGGGTCAGTGCCTTGTGGACCCTTTGAGCGCAGGAGACCCGCGGTTGAATCCATCGGATATACAGTCGAAGTTGTCGTCGAGTCGGACCGAGGGCGGGACGAAGGTCTCGCGGGAGAGTGTGCCGGGGAGTGCGAGTACGATCTGGTACGCGCAGCGCGACGCGCTCCGGCCGGGGCCGGCTGAAGAGATTGCGGGTGGGTGGAGCGAGACCGCGCGGTCGCGCGTGGCTGAGTTCCTCGAGCGAATCGAGACCAAGACACTGACGGTCGGAGTGGTCGGGCTCGGTTATGTCGGGTTGCCGATCGTGCGCGAATTTAATGAGCGCGGTTTTCCCGTGATCGGTTTTGATGTCGACAGCACCAAGATCGAGAAGCTCAAAGCCGGCGAAGCTTATCTTCGGCATATCGGTGAAGACCTGCCGCGCAAGCTTGCGGCTTCTGAGAACTTTCGGCCAACGGACGATCCCGTACTTTTGCGCGAGGCCGATGCGATTCTCCTCTGCGTTCCCACCCCGCTCGGAAAACACCGCGAACCCGATCTGAGCTACGTGCGATCGAGTACTGAGATGGTCGCGAAGATTCTGCGGCCGGGGCAGTTGATCATCCTCGAGTCGACCACGTATCCGCAGACGACTCGCGAAACGATTCCGCCGATCCTCGAAACGACCGGGCTCACCAGCGGCGAGGACTTCTTTGTCGCCTACAGCCCCGAGCGCGAAGATCCGGGACGGTCCGATCACTCGACCCACACGATTCCAAAGCTCGTGGGCGGACTCGATTCGGCGAGTACGACAATCGCCTCGGCGCTCTACCGCGCGGTGATTGAGAAGGTGCACACGGTGAGTTCGGCCGAGGTGGCGGAGTCAGCAAAGCTACTCGAGAACATCTACCGCGCCGTCAATATCGCGCTCGTCAATGAACTCAAAGTCGTGCTGAGTGATATGGACATCGATATCTGGGAGGTGATCGAGGCGGCGGCGACCAAGCCCTTTGGCTTTCAAGCCTTCTACCCCGGACCCGGACTCGGCGGGCACTGTATCCCGATCGATCCCTACTATCTGACCTGGAAGGCCAAAGAGTACGGGCACTCGACCCGCTTCATCGAACTCGCGGGCGAAATCAATACGCAGATGCCGAGTTACGTAGTCGAAAGCACGGCGAGGCGCTCAACGAAGCCGGGCTCGCACTCAACGGGGCGCGCATTCTGATCGTCGGAGTCGCATATAAACCCAACGTCGACGACGTACGCGAATCGCCGGCGGCGGAGATCATCGAGCGATTGCAAGCACTCGGTGCGGAGGTTTCCTATCACGATCCCCTGGTTCCGCACTTCCCCAAGATGCGTCGCCATCAGATCGATCTCGATTCGGTCGAGCTCGATACCGCGACCCTGAGGGCTCAGGACGCAACACTCGTGATCACGCATCACGACGGTATCGACTGGCAACTCGTCGCCGATAATTCAGCGATGATCGTCGACTCTCGCAATGTCATGACAAACTACTCGCCCGCGGGTCGGTTGATAAAAGCCTAATCGATAAGGATAGTTGTCTCGAGCTCAGCTAAGCAGCCAGCCAGAATGGCAATTTGGCTCTCTCTTGAACCATAATTGAGATACGTCCTGAGAAACTCGGTCATACGCCGCATTTGACCTCCACGATAGTCATGCGGCTTATTCTCATTCTTTGACCATCCCGCGCAAAAGCTCGAGAAATAGTCGATAGTCGAGAATGCGTACATAACTGGCGGGAAAAAGGCCGGGCCGGGTGCGCCGGGGTCTTTGATATTCCAGAAGCACCGGCGGCTATCTCCTTCGAGGCTCGCGATTCGCGCCCTGAATCGCTGATGTGCCGCCAATAAGTCTTGAGGTTGCACGCTCCACCGCCCCACAATGCTTTCCCAAATCAACTTTCGGTCTCACGAAATCTCGGCTTGGGCCTCGAGTTCGTCTTGACCCCACTGAAAGGTCTATCGTGTTTTCACTCTTTGTTGTACTCGCGATTCTTCAACCCATTCCGGCGCCTCGAGGCTGGCGGTTGACTCGCGAGACCTTACTGCCCGCAGAACAGGTGAATGCGATCGGTGCCAAGTTTGGCGGGAAGTTGGTGCGGGTGGCGAATGCGTTCTATTCGTCGGCTTGGGGCGACTGCCAGGTCAATACGATCGAGGGCGCGAACGAGAGCGACGCCGAACGCGTCTATTCGGGACTTCTCAAGTGGAAAGGCGACCCGCGGACTCTACGACGCGAAGGGAAGCGGGTGTTCGAACTCTACTGCCGCGACGCAAAAGTGGTGCGACCCGCGAAGTACGCGTTCGGCTTTCAACCCGAGAGAGTCGAGTACCGAGTCGGTTTCAAAGCGGCGCCACTCGCGTCCTGCGATTCGATGGCTTGGAATCGACTCTTCAATGCGTTTCTCGAGTACGACGCCGCTATAGAGGCAGAGCGCCCGGGAATTGAGCAACGGATCGGCGAACTCCGGGGTCGCTTTGAGTTTTCAAAAACGCTCGTCCTTCGCGAATTTGGGCTCGGGTCGGATCCGATTCGTTATTCATTCAAACCCAAGCCCTCTTCGAGTCGACTCTCTCGCGACGGCACGCTTCGGATCGTGACTTTTGACAAACTTCCGACCAAAGCGGGGATCCCCTGTGTCGATATCGAGGCGACCATCCCCTGCCGAAGTTTCGCGGCGACTCAAAGTGCTGAAAAGCCCGCGGACAAACTCAAGCGGGCGACCCCGCATTGGCCCAGTGACGATAAGGCAGTGATCAGCCAGGGACCCGCGAAGCTCGCAAAGGAGCCCCAAGAGAAACTCGCAGCACTCCTCAAGTGGATCCGTGATCCTGAGAACTTTCGCTACGGAGGTGAGGTCGTCGGTTCGCGCTACGGAGTCCGCAAGGTTCTCGAGCAGGGGTACGGGCACTGCTGGGATGCATCCGATCTTTTGATCACGCTGGTTCGAGCTGAGAAACTGCCCGCCCGGCAGGTGGCCGGTTGGCTCCACGGGGTGTCGGGCCACGTCTGGGTGGAAGTGTGGATCGACGGCGAGTGGAAGCAGATTGACCCGACGACGGGAATGGGCTGCGGTAGCGATTACATTCCCTATCTGACGAGCGCAGAAGGCGAGATCGCGCTCGCGTATCTTTCGCCCGTGACGATCGAGATCGTCAACGAAAAATAGGCCGCGAACTTGAGAAGTCCGCGGCCCAAAGATGGCAGGGGTCGCCTAACTCGGCAACTCTTATGAACGTCTCGCTTACTCTTGAACCGCGATCGCACCGGCGCCAAAGCCGACGGTGATCTCGCCGATCTCTTCGAGGGTTTCACGATCAAATACCAAGACTCGGTCGACCGGGTTGGCGGGGCTATCAACCCGCGTCCGGTCGAGGCTGACGTAGAGATAAGGGCCGGCGACTTGGGCGTGCGACGCGATCGCGGGGGTCGGGATCACCTGCGAAGCGCCCTCCCAAACAAACGGAACTTCGCTGAATTCGTCGGGCGTGGTGGGATCCCAAAGGAAACTGCGGCGCTCGAAGGTGAGTGGATCGCCAAACTGCGCGGTGAGGTCGGCCTGCCCGACGATACCGGCAAACGGGACCGCCACCCCGACGGTGTTGAACGGCATAAGAAAATAGTCGTAGCGCACGCGGCCGTCGTTAAAGAAGACCGCTTCGAAAACCCCGATCTCGTCGCTCAGCCCGCTGAAGGTCGGCGAGACGGCGCTCAGTTGGGTCGCGTACTGAATCACCACGCGGTCGTCGAGAACACGGGTCTG
>CAYZYD010000450.1:0-3980 GCA_964482505.1 uncultured Planctomycetia bacterium
AAGGACGGCTGGGCTTCGATCCCCAGGGCGCCGCCTTTGCTAGATCGATTCGGATCGGCGACCGCGAGGGGGAGCTCCCGCTCTCGCAAATCGAAGCGCCGCTCGCCAAGATCGCGGCCGAGCTCGCGCGGCTCACCGAGCTATTCGAGGAGGCGAAGAGCCGCCTTGAGCAGGAAGCCTTCGAACCCGAGCACCAGTACGCGGCCGCACGGGCCGAATTGCGTAGTTGCGCTCGCACCGTGGTCAGTATGCGTGAACAGATCGAGCACTTTATGAGCCCCACCCCGGGCGTGATCACCTGGATCGAACAGCGGCGGGGGCAGCGCAGTAATCTCGCGTTCGAGGCGGCCCCGATTCGAGTCTCATCGACCCTCGCCGATCTCCTCTACGCGCGCTGCCGCAGCGTCGTCCACACCTCGGCCACTCTGACGATCGCTCCCGAACGCTACGACTATCTCGGCGACCGACTCGGTTGGGATCTCATCGATTCGAGCCGCTTTGTCGCCAAATCTTTCGCCTCGCCGTTTGACTTTCGAGAACAAGCACGACTTCTCACGCCCACCGATCTCCCCGAACCCAACCGTGCCGATTACTTCCCCGCGCTCGCCGAACTCATCGTCGACGCGGTTAAGGCGAGCCGAGGCCGCGCATTCGTCCTCTTCACCTCGCACCAAGCACTTCGCTCGGTGGCACGCACCGTGGCGGGTTCGCTCAGACACTCGGGCTATTCGATTTTCGTTCAGGGAGAAGCTTCCCCGCGCGATCTCCTCAGCCGCTTCGAACGCTCGCAGCGAGGCGTCCTCTTTGGCAATCAGAGTTTTTGGGAGGGCGTCGACGTCCCCGGCGAGAACCTCTCGCTTATCATCATCACGCGCCTGCCCTTCCAAGTTCCCGACCATCCCTTAGAGCGCGGTCGCGCCGAAGAAATCGAAGCGTCGGGAAAAAGTCCATTCGCCCAACTCACGCTCCCGCGCGCGATCCTCACGCTCAAACAGGGCTTCGGCCGGCTGATCCGCACGCAACAAGACCGCGGCCTCGTCATCGTCGCCGACTCGCGTATCGTCAGACGCAGCTACGGTCAACGCTTCATAGCCGGGCTACCCGACGCCACGCGCGAACACGGAGCCTGGAACGAATTGCGGGGTTATGTCGAACAGTTTTTTGATGAAGACCGCAGAAAACCGAATAAGGGCTCGTCCGCATAAAACCAGACACGTCCCTCGTCAAGTGTCGAATGGCACGCCGTAGAAACTCTTGAATGGCAGAAGTATGTTCAAATCACATAAGAGAGTATTCGCAAGTCCATGAGCAAATACTCGGGGATACAACCCGTCCTGCTGGCGGCCGGCTCCTCGACTCGAATGGGCCGACCCAAAGCGCTGCTTGAGTATACCGGCGAGACGCTGCTCGGCCGAATCGCCCGTGCGTTGGATGCGCCTTGGGTGGTCATCGGCGGGGATCATCAAACCGAGCTTCAAGCGGAGTGTGACCGTCTCGGGGTGCGGGCCCACGTGAATGACGATCCCTCAGCGGGGCCGGTGTCGAGCATTCGACGCGCTCTTCTTGAAACTCCGTACCCTGCCGCCTATCTGATTCACCCCGTGGATATCCCAGGCGTACGGGCCGAAGACGTCGGCGCCCTCTGTCAGGAGTTTACAAGAACCGCGGCGCCCCTCATCGTCCCCGAGGTTCGAGGGCGGCTCGCGCATCCCGTGCTCGTGGCGCGAGCCCTCGCGCTCCGTCTACAAACCCTTCCTCATATGCGGGCGCTTTACCAAGAACAAGACGTAGAGATAACAACCGTTCCTCGCGAGAATCTCTGGTTGCGACGTGATATTGATACGCCGGAAGATTGGGAGTTCTTTGTCTCAAATTACTAGTGTCCTGTTCGGAAAGTTCGAGTGAGAACTCGGCGAGCCATTCGGCCTTCCTGGCTAGGCGCCGCGACGCAAGTCGGATTGGTAACTCCTTCGAGGAGCGGCAACAACGCCAGGGAGGTCGAGGGCCGGCGATTCTTGCTCGAACTTTTCGAACAGGACACTAGAAGCGCATTATTCACGAACCGCGTAGCGAGAAGCTGCAAGGAGGCGACTACCGGGAGTCTTTTCGGGTAACGAGGCGCGACGGCATCCTCCGCCTTTCGTATTGGCCGGCTCGTAAATCATGGGGCTCCGTCAACCCGCTTGCCCCGCGACGAGGCTCTCGTGGAGTTCGCGCGCCCAGCTCGAATGGCGATCGTGCTTGAAGTATCGAAAGGCGTGTTGCCACGCCTTTTCAGAGTTGCCGGCGGCGAGGTAGGCGCGGCTCAAGTTGTAGTGGGCATCCGGATACTCGGGGGCAAGTCGGATCGCCTCCTCGTAGGAGCGGATCGCATCGGTCCAACGACGGTAATCGGCGAAGGCAGTGCCGAGGTTGTTCCAACACTCGACGTGTTCGGGATCGAGCTCGACGCCGCGCAAATAACTCTGGATCGCTCGACGTTGATCTCCGAGCAGCGTGGCGACGTTGCCGAGGTTGAGCGCCATCTCACTATCTTCTCCCCCGAGATCGAGCGCCTTTTGGTAGGCGCGGAGGGCGCCCCGCAGATCACCGATCTCCTCGAGCTCAGCTCCAAACTCATACCAGGCGTCGGGGGTGCTCTCTTCGGGCTCGGTCGCTGCGGCCCTCGGGCGGTAATCGTCGAGCTGAATCAGCTTGGCTTCGAGTCCGGTGGTGAGTGGCGCGTTCTCGGGACTCGAAAAGTCAAACCGCAACTGCCCGGAGGGATCGGCATAGCGCCCGTCCTTGAGGCGGATCAGCAGCTCGCCCTCCTTTTCGAGGAGGTCGACACAGCTGAACGGCCGCACGGCTTCGGGCAACCACTCCTTGAGCCGATTGAGTCCGCCGATGATCTTGCGCGGCGAGACTCCGCCCGCGCGCAGTTTTGCGAGCTGCTTGAGTTGGGTCGCCTGCGAGAAGTCAAAATAGTTGACACGGCAGACCGTCTTGACGGGCTCGAGCAGGCCGCGACGAATCCAGCTGCGCAGAGTGCGTTCAGAGAGCTCGAGAATCTTGGCGAGCTGCCGAGTGGTGTAGAGACGTTGCTCGTCGGCCTGGCGTCCTTCGGCTCGATCGAGATGGTTGAGAAACTCGGGTTCGCTGACGAAGGTGGGGCCCGAAGCTGTCGAGGCGCCAGCCAACCGACCCGAACGACCGGCATCGGTTGAGAAGTCGATCTCGCCGACCACGCAGACGTCGATATCGTCTCCGAGAGCATCGACGACGGTAGCGCCGTGGGCTTCCAGCAGACGAGTCGCGTCAGCTTCGCGCATCGTCGACAGCTGACCGAGCAGCGCGACTCGCTTCCCCTGATAAAACGAGGGCGGGTCGAGCTCACTTTGGGCTGGAGTTGTTTCCGGAAACCGCTGATCGAACGGGCGAATCATGAATCCCAAGCAAAGTGTCGAGTCGCGGCAGGCAATGAAGGAGTGTCTCTACCTCTTGAAAGCGAGTCAACGGCAAGCGACCGAATTCGCCCGAGGAGTCGACTCGAGAAATTCGAGAGTCCGAACTTCCCTCGCCGGGAGAAGTCGCTCATCCTACGGGTTTCAAGCTCGGATAGGTGGACTCGCAGTCCGCCCGCAAAGTGCTTTCGAATTGAGACTGGTTACTGGCTTGGCAACGCTCGCGGTGATCCAGCCGCCCACTTTCGCTGGTCTCAGACGGAACCACTTCTTGGGCGGACAGCGAGAACGCCCCAAAGCTCGAGTCGAACCCGTTTCGCTCGTCGCGACCCCGAATCGAGTGAACTGTTATCCGGCTTGAGATGAAACCGCAATGTTGAGAAACGCCTTGGACGCCCAGCCGCCCGCGCCATCACGACCAGAAACCGAGCACCGGGAGAGCCCCTCCCGGTTCGACCCGGCTGAGGTTCGGGCCGAGCCGATCCAGCTCCTCGACGATCTTGGAATCTCGACCGGTGGGCCCGACTTTACCCCGCT
>CAYZYD010000451.1:0-3980 GCA_964482505.1 uncultured Planctomycetia bacterium
GCGGACTCGAGCTGCCGGTCGCGGTCCGCGGGGTGCTCCTGCTTGGCGGGGTGGTTGGTCTATTCTCTTTTCTCCGTTATTTTTCCTCTTTCGCTTTCGGCGGCTGGGCTTTGCCCAGCGTCTTCGTGGCAGGGTTTCGGTTTGTGGGGGGAGTTGGGACTTTAGGGGGTTTTGTGTTGTTGGTACCAGTAGAAAGCGTTGACGACTAGGGCGTGGGTGATTTGGCCCGTGGTTATTAGTTGGTGGAATTGGGGATAGGTTGAGAGTTCTAGGGTGATCTCTTCGCTGGGATCGAGTTGTTGGGGAGCGGAGGGGTGCGCTTCGGGGATCAGGTAGGTGAAGCAACGGTTGTTTTGGATGGCGGGGTTCGGTTCCACGATTCCAATCAGGATCGGTTCGGCGCCGGTGTAGCCGGTCTCTTCGGCGAGTTCGCGAGCGGCGGCGTCGGGGGGTGACTCTCCGGGGTCGACCATCCCGCCCGGGATCTCGATCGTGAACTCTTCGGTGCCCGCTCGGTATTGGTGAATCAAAACGATCTTCTCCTCGGGGGTGACCGCGACGACATTGACCCAGTCGGGAGCATCGAGGACGAAGAAATCGGTAGAGCGGCCCGATTCGGGTGAAGTCTGTGCGCGTTTTTCTATCGCAAAGACGCGGGTTTCGAGGATCCGTTCGCAATGGTCTTTGGACCAAGGTCGACGCTTCATCGCGCTTCCCAATGACCGTCTTGGAGTCGGTAGATTTCGTCGGCTCGTGCCGCGACCTCTCGGTCGTGCGTGACGAGAATCATCGAACAGCGGTGCTCTTGGCGAACCTCTTCGAGCAGCGCTAGGACTTCGTCACCCGTCTCGGAGTCGAGATTGCCAGTCGGTTCGTCGAGCAAGATAACTCGAGGCTTCTTAACGAGAGCGCGCGCGATGGCCACCCGCTGCTTCTCACCGCCCGAAAGTTCACCGGGATAATGTCGAATCCGGTGGGCGAGACCGCCTCGATCGCGCACCTCTTCGGGCGCGTAACCGGACCCACTCCCCCGTCGATACTCGAGCGGGAGCTGGACGTTTTCGAGCGCGGTTCGATTCTCGAGGAGGTGAAACGACTGAAAGACAAAGCCGATCACTTCGTTCCGAAGACGGGTTTGTTCGCGGTCTCGAATTTGGCCGACGTCGCGGCCGTCGAACCGGTAGATCCCGCGCGTCGGTTGATCCATCAACCCGACAATCTGCAGAAGCGTGGTCTTGCCCGACCCCGACTTACCGCAGATCGCGATAAAGGCGCCTTCGGCGACCTCGAGATCGATCCCTCTGAGAGCGTGCACCTGCGACGAACCGCTCCCGTATTCCCTTTCGATTCCAACCAACTGGATCATCACCGAACCCAATCTGAGAAGACTACGGCGGGGTTGAGACGAGCGACAAATCGAGCCGGGAAGGCGTAACTGAGAAGTGCAAACACGATGAGAAGAGCCCCCGAGAGGAGACCATCGTCGATCGGCACCACCGCGTTCCACTCAAGCGTCGGAAAAACGAAGAGCGAGTACCCCAACCAAAAGAGCGAGATCCCGACCGGGATAGCGAGCCCGACGAGGGCCACGGCTTCGAGAGCGAGCGATAAGATCACATCGCCCCGCGTCGCCCCTTCCACGCGTCGAATCGCAATCTCGAGATACCTCGACTTGACCATCAAGAGCGCCACCGAACTCGAGATCGTCACGAGAAAACCAAAGCCGAGAATCGTAAAGAAGTAGGCTACCTTAGAGAAGCGATCGACGATGCCGAGAAAGGTCTCGACCCAGACCTTCTGCACGTGGAAGAAGGGGTTGAGCGAACGCGCCTCGAAGAAGGTGTTGAGTTCTCGACCAAGAGCTCCGACGTCGTCGACGTTTTCGACCTGAACCATCACGCCGGACGGGGCGTGGTGTTCCTCCTCGTAGAGCACGTAGACATTCATGAATTCGAGCCGGCGAGCCGAAACGTGGCGCGAGGAGGAGACCGAATCGAGATTGCGCATGTGTTTGCGGAGAAAGATCGGATCGCGGTAGATACCGACCACTCGACCTTCGAAGCGCCGAAAGAGTCCGCGCCGGACTTGGATGACCCGATCGACCAGCGACTCGGGTGAGTCGGGCAAGAACGTTCGAGCGAGCGCTTCGTCGAGCACGATGTTGCGGGGTCCCTCGACGGGTCGTCGATCGTCGGGGGTGAGAAACCGCCCCGCGAGCAAACCCGAGCGGATGACTTTCTGGTAGCCGGGGCCGATCGCCACTGTCAACCCGGTCTCACTCTGTTCGCCTACCTGCACCCGACAGACGTCGAGTTCAAACGGCAGCATCTGAGTCACTCGCTCGTCGAGTTCGGGCTCGAGCTCCGCGAGGACGGCATCGGTGATCTTCTCTTCGTCCCCACGCCCGAGTCGAAGGTTGAGCGCTTGAATCTCGATCGGATTGAGGACTGCGATAATATCGATGCCCAGGTTGTAGAGTGTCCCACGAATCTGAACCCGCCCCCCCTCGACACTGCCGACCACGACCAACACCAGCGCGAGCGCGATGCTGAAGACGAAACATTGGAGAAGATTGGGGACAGGGTTTCGGGCGAGTCCGAGCCACGCTTCTCTTAGGTGCTGCCATCTCATCGCCTCACCCCCGGCTCCTGAGAAGTAGCGCGGGATCCTGCCCCGCCGCCACCCAACTCGGTCCCACCGCGGCCAACGCTGAGCCTATGATGAGAAGCAGGCTCGTGACCGCGACTTCGAGCCAGGGGATAGCGAGCGTTAAGAGAACGTTGGTGTCAAAGCTGACGCGTAGATAGGCGAGACTCATCCCGTAGACGAGTCCGAGCACGAGCCCGACCACGGCCGTCAGTAGACTCTCGAGAAAGAGTTGGAGCGTGACGTCGCGACGCTGCGCCCCCTCGGCCCGTAGGAGCGCGATCTCGAAGCGACGCTGCCAACCGACGAGAATCGTGATACTGACGACGACTGCACAACCCACGACGAGGAAGACGCAGAAGAGGATCCAGTGGAGGCGCATGTAGCCTTCGATCTCGGGATTCGTGAGGACCGGCAAGAGCGCGTTGGTGTAGATCAGCGGGGTTCGGCCGAGGTCACCGACGAGATAGCGATCGAACTCTTGCGCGAGCCGAGGGATCGCCACCGGATCCGCCTCGATAAAGCTCCAGGTGATCGTCTCGCCCGGAACCTCAGAGCGCGGGACAATCAGGGCGTGACCCGAAACACGCCACGGCGCGGGCGGAGCCCAAATGCCGAGCTGGATCAGCAGATTGGTGACGAGGTCGGAGAAGGCGCGATCTTTCTCGTAGCCGAACCGGTCGACCTGACGATCCGACTCGTCGCTGACGAGGCCGACGATCCGGTAGCCACCCGCTCCCTCCTCGGGCTTCCAATCGATCCGGGCGTACTGCGTCTCATCCTCGGGCCAACTTATAGCGACCTGGCGACCGAGTAGCTCTTCGACCCGACCGAGTTCGAGTTCCGGGAGAATTTGTTCGCCCAGCGAGAGCTCGACGGCGACCTCAGCTCGCGGCTCAGCCGCGCCCAAACTCGACGCGATCCCCGAAGGCAGGCGGCCGGCGACGAGCTCCGTCTTTCGGATCTCGAGCGACTCGCGATCGGACCCGACGAGATAGACCGGGTCGATTGAGGAACCTCGGGCGGGGACGACCCGGACCGCCCCGAGCTTGAGTTCGGGAAACTTCTCGCTGATTCTCGGGAGATCCGCCTCGACGGGCCGCGCGTCCGCTGGAGCCGAGGGAGCGGGTCCCCATTGCACGATGTTGGTTCCGAGCTCGGATGAGAACTCGACCGCGGCCTGTCGCGATCCGTGCAGGATCGCCGCCGGGGCGATCACCAGCGCGATCGCCATCGCGAAACCGTGGCTCGCAAGCACCACCCGAACCGGGTGCCGCCGAGATTCCCGTGCGGCGAGACGAAGCGCGGTGGCGAAGGCTTTCATCGGGGTAGCA
>CAYZYD010000452.1:0-3965 GCA_964482505.1 uncultured Planctomycetia bacterium
GGGAATTTGCTGACGCTATCGCGCCGACTCCTTAATTTTTCGAGAGGAAGGCGCGGCAGTGGCGCTAACTGCCGGTCATGGCATCGGGATCGAGCAGTGTTTCAAGCTGGTCGTCCCTGACGAGACCGCGCTCCCGAACGATATCGAGCACTTCCCTCCCCGACTCGAGCGCTTCAGCCGCGACTCGAGTTGCCTCTTCATAACCGAGCACCGGATTGAGTGCCGTCACAATCCCGATGCTCCGCTCGACGAGGCTCCGGGTCCGATTCTCGTCGACCGTAATTCCCGCTACGCATCGCTCCCGAAACGTCCGCAGTGTGTTGATCAAAAGCTCCTGCGACTCAAAGATCGCGGCCGCAACCACGGGTTCGTAGGCGTTAAGCTGGAGCTGCCCAAAACTCTGTGCATAGGTCACGGTGAGGTCGTTGCCGATCACCTGCATACAGACGCAATTGACAAGTTCGGGAATCACCGGGTTGACCTTCCCGGGCATTATCGACGATCCGGCCTGCAGGGCGGGGAGATTGAGCTCGCGGAATCCAGCCCGCGGTCCCGAAGCAAGCAGTATCAAATCGTTCGCGGTCTTGTTGAGGCGAGTGGCGAGCGCCTTGAGTGCCGACGAGTACATCACAAACGCGTGCAGGTCAGAGGTAGCCGCCACCTTGTCGCGAACACTAAAAATCGGCTTCCCGATCAGATCGGCGAGGGCGTTAGCGCAATATTCAGCAAAGCCCTCGGCGGCATTGAGCTCGGTTCCGATCGCGGTCCCTCCGAGATGAATCCCGAAGAGTTCCTTCTCCACCGTCTCGAGCGTGCCGATTTGCGCCCGCAGTGTTGACCCGAACGCCCCGAGCTCTTGCCCGGCGGTCATCGGCACCGCGTCCTGGAGCTCGGTACGGCCGAGCTTGATAACGTCGTGGTATTCGCGCTCTTTCTCTTCAAAGGCCGTGGCGAGCAGGTCGAGCTCGTGCAGGAGTGGACGGTTGTAGCGGAGGATCGCCATCTTGATCGCCGTGGGATAGGAGTCGTTGGTCGACTGCGAGCGATTGACGTGATCGTGGGGCTCGACGATGTCGTAGCGACCTTTGCTGTAACCCAACTTCTCGAGCGCCACGTTAGCGATCACCTCATTGGCGTTCATGTTGGTCGACGTCCCCGCCCCGCCTTGGTAGAGATCGACGAGGAATTGATCGTGGTAGTTACCTTCGACGATCGACTCGCAAGCCGCTTCGATCCCGGAATGCACCTCTTCACCGAGCTCACCCGCCTCGCGATTGGCTCGGGCCGCCGCCTGCTTGACGAGAGCGAGCGACTTGACGAACTCGGGGAACCGATTGATCGGGGTGCCGGAGATCTGAAAATTCTCGAGTGCACGCGCCGTCTGCACTCCGTAATAGGCGTCCTCGGGAATCTTCTTTTCTCCGAGCAGATCCGACTCCGTACGATAACCTTCTCTAACGGTGGGTCGGTGGCGAGCGATCATGAGGCCTCAAGTCGGTTTCAAGGGGGCGGGGTTAAAGGAAGCAGGGTTGATTGGAGCGGGGTTGGAGGGAGTTTAAGTTGGTGCGAATTGACCGCAAACGTACCACCCTACCAGGGGATAAGTCACAACTAAAGAGTTCGTCGAGTCGCCCGTCTCAAAGCACTTTCGCAGTCTGTGCAGGAAACGACTTCTCACCCGGAAAGTGCGCTTCAACCCGTCAGTTTGAGATTGACCTCGAGAAGACTCTTGGGACTCCCGACGACGGTCACGATATCGCCGAGGTGCAGCGTCGTGTAGCCGTGGGAGACGAGCGCGGCCCCTCGGCGCGAAACTGATAATACGAGAGTGTCGAGGGGTAGCCGGAGGTCGCGGAGGGCGAGGCCGTGAATATCGGGATTGCGAACTTCAAAGTCTTCGAAGTCCTGATCTTCGTCGAGTCCGAGCAGCATCGAAGTTGCGCTCGGTGATCTGACGAAGTGGTCGAGTAGCCCGACCAAGGCAGTTTCGGGATTGACGATCAGAACATTGAGCTCGCGAAACAGATCGATCTTCTCGCGGTCTTGGATCTGCGCGATCAGCGTCCTTGTGCCAAAGTGTTCAAAGGCGATCTCGCAGATCTCGAGATTGGACTGATCTTCGATCATGCAGACGATCGCGGTCGCAGAATCGGCTTCGATGCGCTGGAGCTCTTCGAGAGTGATCGCTGAAATCGGAACGACCTGGGCCGAGCTCTGAGGCACCGGAGATATCTCATTGGCTTGTCGCGAAGCGATCTTGACCTTCCAACCGTGCTGATCGAGTTGACGCGCCAGGGCGGTCGACTGAGCGTCGAGACCAAAAATGATCGCCATCGGAGTTCCGGCGAGATCCTTTCGCCCCGCCCCGACGTGAGCCTCGTCAACTAGGTGGAGCACCCACTTAAAAAGCGGGGGCCCGACGACCTGGTTGAGAACGATTACGGCGATGATCAGCGTGGCAAACTCGGCTCCCCAGGCCGGAAACTCGACCGCGACCTCTTTGGCGAGACCGAGCCCGATTCCCGCCTGAGTGACGTAGCCCATCCAAGCGAGGCGGTTAAAGCGCGCCGGATCGCCGGCGATCGTCCCTCCCGCAAAGCCCCCGAGGAAAATCGCAAAGAGCCGCACCCCAAACAGGACGAGTGCCATCGTCCAGGTATCAGCGAGCACATTGATCCGAAGCGAGGCGCCGGCAAGTGTGAAGAAGAGGACGTAGACCGAAGGACCAGCCGCGTCGAGTACCTTCTGAAGATGGGCTCGGTAGGTGGTGTAGTTGGTGAGGACGAAGGACGCACTCATACAGATGAGTAACGGTTCCAGGAGAATTTCGTGGTCGATGAACTCGCCACTCTGATGGCGCAGATAGGCTGAGAACTGAAAGACCGCAAACCCGAGCCCGAGAAAGAGCATCGCCTGGAGGTCTTGAGGAACCGGAATTCGAAACAGAAGTGGGAGTAGATACTTACCCAACACGTAACCGAGACCGATCGAAACCAAAATCTCAGCCAATACCACCACAATGATGACCGGACTAAAGCTCGCTTGGGTCTGAAGGGCGTCAGCGACCGATATATTGACCGCAAAGAGGAGGATCACCACCACGTCGATGAGAACCGTCACCCCGAGGGTGGTGCGGGTGAAGGGACCGCGGGCGCGGAGTTCGTTGACGACCGCGATCGCCGATGAGGGGGAGCGCGCGACCAAGATCGCTCCGGCGAGGAGCGAGATCGCAAGTCGCGTGTTGCGGTTGAATTCTGCCATAAAGGGCACGTACGAACTGATGATAAAGAGCGTCAAGGATCCGAGCAAGAATGTGATACTGACGAGCGATACGGTCACCCAGCGGATACTCTTGAGTCGCCCTTGAAGCTCCTTGAGAAGTAGCTCGCTACCCGCCGCAAACGCGATAAAACCGAGCGCAATCTCGTCGAGAAAGACGAGTTTCTGCGTCGCTTCCTCGGTGACGATCTCGAGGATATAGGGACCGGCGAGGATTCCCGTAAAGAGAAACCCCGTGATCTGCGGCATATGCACGCGGCTAAAGATCTTGCCGATGGTCTTGGACGACAGAGCGAGAAGTCCAAAGACCGAGAGCGCAATGACAAGGTCCAAGTCGGACCACCTTCTCAACTATTCGGGAAGGTCCCGACTTCAACCAATAGGCAGATACGAAGTTGCCTTGTGCCGGGGCGACGAAGTGACTCTCACCCCTTCGACGCGTAAAGCCCCGGAGCCAAGTGCGCTTGGCTCACCGCGCGACGGAGATTACGCAAGATCGATTCGGTTGACCAGCCTGTTGTCGGATAACTCGCGCAGGGTTGTGATCTCTGCGTCACAAACAAAGTGAGCGCGTCGACCGAGTCTCCCCGCGACTCTCTCTCTAGCCCGCCCGAAAACTCATTCCGCGCGAGAGGCCGAGCTTCCGAGCCCATTGTCCTCGGGAGACCAGCGCCCCCGGCGAACCT
>CAYZYD010000453.1:0-3958 GCA_964482505.1 uncultured Planctomycetia bacterium
CGTTGAAAAACTCATTCCGCGCGGGAGGCCGAGCTTCCTTCGCCCAGCGCCCCCTGCGAACCTCGAGGTATGACCAATACGCCTTCGATTCGCCGGGGGCACTGGGCTTCTGGGGGCACTGGGCTTCTGGGGACACTGGGCTTCCAGGGACAATGGGCTGCTCCCGGTTAATGGGCTCGAACTCTCGACCTCCCGCATCGAAAGCAGTTTTCGGGCGGGCTGCTAGTGGACGGTAACGGGAGGGCTTGGGAAGCATGCTTGGCGTCCCGGTAGCGAGATACGCAGGTTTCCCGAATGTAAAGTGGGTGGACCTCTGCCGAACCACCGAGGAGATGCGGTCTGGCGAAATCCACCCGATATAAGCAACTCTTGTCTTCGAATTAAACCACAGTAAATCTTAGAGTCATGGATTTAGTCGCAGTTACATCCGATTCGGTCGCTTCCGTCGATATTCTCCATGCCCGGCATCGGGACATTCCGGTCGCCGTACTTCTTGCGTTGCACCTGGCCGCACTCGGCTCGGATCTGGTTTTCACCGCGTACCGTGTTGATCTCCTCATCGCGGATTCCGCCAGTCACTGCCGCCCCGGCATGGGTGCCACAGTGCCAGTGCTTGGCGTGAATCAGTTCGTGCGCAAGTCCGATCTTGGGCGGTCGCTCGCGGTTTCCGTCGCAGTCTTCGCCGCCTCGCATCCGCTTCGGATTGAATCGCACCGAACCGGCGCGGTGGCTGTTGCCGCCAAAAGTTCGACGAATCGTCGTCAATTGGGTGCTCAAAGCGAGGTCGCAGATCAAATTGGTGCCGGCCAAATGGTCACAGTAGCACTCGCAAAACTGGACGGTATCAATCGGAGTTTGAAGTAGCACTTGGCAGTCGACCAGCTCGTAAAGGTAGCAGGGCGAGATCGCCATCAACGCCCCGAGAGCCTCCTCCTTAAAGGCCTCGTTTCCGCGGAGGACGAGACCACTCGCAGGTCCACCACCCCCACCGCCGGTCAGGACGCCCGGCTCGGTCCAAACTTGGGTGATCGGACTCGGAACCATGAAACTCGACGCCTCCCAGAGATCGAGGACCGCCTGCATTTGGGCGTAACGATCAAAATCGTCGGGATCCGTCGGGACGTCTTCGGGTAGCACTTCGAAGAGAGTCTGAAGCCAACCGAACCCGTAGAGTACGTGTTGGAGTGTCGAGCCAGTCGAGTTGTTTCGGTAGGTCAGGAAGGTGACCTCACCGCCGTCGACCAAATCGTCTCCTCCCAACCCCGACGTCGCCGGGCTCGAACAGATTGTCGCGAGCAGAGCTTCGGTGGTCGGGTCCATCGGAATCGTCTTCTCCTGAATCAACCCCGGCTCGTCGAATACCGAGTTGCCCGCAATCCCCGAAGCAAACGGGTCTGCGGGGATGTTGCTCGCGACGTGGAGTTGATTGGTCTCGAGATCGACCGAGAGCAGATAAAACCCGTAGACTGCACTCTCACCATGAACTTGTTCGAGTAGGATCGAGACACTCGAGGTGGCGACGCGACTTTCGAAAAGAGCGAGCGCCATGTCATGCGCCGGCATCACGTCGGGGACGGTGTCCCGAACCTCGATCGCAATCTCTGTCTCAAGCTCGGTATTCGTACTGGGGACCGCGGGCAAAAATGCTCCGTAGCTCAGATCGATCGGCGCGAGATCGCAACCGGGATTGAGCGCGTCGGGCGTTGGATCGAAACCGACCAGGGGAAACGGAGCCGCGGGCTCGGGACCGTTCGAAAAGAGGTAGGAGAGGACGTAGATTGCGTCGCCGATATTGACGGAACCGTCGTCGTTTGCATCGCCCGCGTCGAGGGGCGCCGCAAAAGGCACCGCTGGGTTTCCAAACAGTGCACTGAGGATGGTCACCCCATCCGCGATCGATACCCCGCCGTCATCGTTAGCGTCGCCGCGCAAAAATGCGGAGCAAGGCCCCTCGCAGGATGGGGGAAGCCCCGCGGTAGCCGGGACCCCGAATGAGAGCGAAAACGTCGTCAGTAAAAGCCAAACCCAAACACGAAGTGATCGTGCCATCGCAAGCCTCCTTTGGCAGCGATTGCGAACCCGGATCGTGGCGACTCGCTGACCCCGGCGAGCCTCCCGTCAGAATCCAGGGGGCCAGACCGGAGTGATTGTGACTCAGGAATTCGAATTTTCTTCGGGGAGTGCCGCAAGGTCGGAGGGGACGCTATGAGCACGACTCGGAGTGACCTGGGGGTGCTGCTCGCCGGCGTCGCCCTGCTCGCGCTTGCGAGTCCGCTCGTCAAGTGGCTGATCACCCAGGGCGGTCGTCTCGCCGAGCCCGGGGCGATCTCGTTCTGTAACGTTCTCTTCGTCGGTAACCTCTGCGCGTCTCTCGTCACTCTGATCTACTTCGGTCCCCGAAAAACGACGCGGACCCTCATCCGAGAACTGCCGCGAGCCCCCTGGTTCACTCTTCTAAACATCGCTTTCGCCATTGCGATCCCCACTCTGATCTTTACCGCCCTCCAGACGACAAGCGCGGTGAACGTCGCCTTTCTCGGTCGATTTGAGAGTGTCGCCTACGCGATTGTAGCCGCGATTTTGGGCACACAGATCAGACGAGGGCAGTGGGCGGGATACGCGACGATCGGGATCGGCGTGGTACTGCTCGCGAGCTTTGAGTCGCAGTGGATGCCGATGCGCGGCGATCTCTTGATCGTTCTCGCCGCGCTACTCCAGGGAGTCGCTGCCCACACGACCCGACCCGTCCTCGAGCGGACCGGCCTCGGTGCCTTTGTCGTCGTCCGCAACTTTGCCTCGGCCGTCGTCTTCTTTGGGATCGCGACCTATCTCTACGGCTTTGAGCACTTCATGGACGCCTTCGGCCCCAAACTCTGGGTCGTGATGACAATCTACGCCACGTTCGCCGTCGCGGGCGGCCAACTCGCCTGGTACCGCTCGCTCGAGCGGGTCCCGTCGGGAACGATCGCGTCGGTCGCCATGCTCTCGCCCGCCTTCGGCGTCCTCTTCGTCTGGCTGCTCCTGGGGACGCCGCCCACAAACGCTCAGTGGGCGGGCGGGGCGGTCATCGCGACGGGCATGCTGATTATCCGCCTTGCCAGCCCGAGCTCCGCGCCCCGCACCCAAGCTCCCGTCGAAGGCAGCCTCACCGGAGGAACTTGAAGTTACTTCAGTACAAAATCGGCGGTTACCAAATCGATCCCCGGTGCGGAAGGATCGCTCAAGCGCACCGTGCATCGATCCCCGGCTGAGTGAAGGTTTAGGATCGCCTTGAGCGTTTTGGTTGGACCGGCGTGACGAGCGATTACACAGTCGTATACCCATTGGTGAAGGTCCGACTCAGATTTGGGCTCGAGGCGAAACTCAAACGTGACCGCCTCCTTTCCCTCCATACTGCGCAAAAGATACTTGAAAGCTTTCGGGATAATCCTGCCCTTTTGAGAGTCGAGAGGAAGCCGGAAAGTGCGATCCTCTTCGCGGATCGGATTGTCTTCGAGATTGAGGGTCAGGGCGTTGAGCAGTTCGGACCAAGACTGCTCGGCGAGGACTTGGTGAGATTCGAGCCTCCAATCCCCTTGAGGCCGAAATGGAATCCAACGGGGATATGCTTGAAGCTCTGCGAGCACCTTCTCGATATTGTCGAGACGTTTCAACGTTTCTTGGATGGCGCTGATTCCCGCGCGGACATCTTGGGCAGTGACTATCTCTTTCAGATCGGCATGTTGGGTACTCTGCAACTTAGTCAGTGAATTCGCTTGCTCTGAATTGAGCTCTCGAGATTCTTCGAACTCCCCTTTCAGAAGCGTGATTCGCTCATCAAGAGCCGCATAGATAATCGGAGCCGCATGACCGTTGTTTTGCGTGGCTGTTTGCTTAGCTCGCCGCAGCTGTTTAAGCGCCTGTTCGATACGACCAACACGTATCATTGCGATTGCAGCATGGGTCCAATTCCACCATT
>CAYZYD010000454.1:0-3953 GCA_964482505.1 uncultured Planctomycetia bacterium
GGCGCTTTACTACCGCGACGATCCTGGGCTGCCCGGCATCGAAGTCGGCGTCACGAGCTTGGCCCTCAAAGCATTCAAAGAATACGGTAATACACACCAGCATGGCGATTTCACAAACGCGACCCGTAAAGGCATGGAGTGGCTGCTCAAGCAGCAGCAGCTAACGGGAGATTCCAAGCACTTCGGTACGATCGGAAAAACGGAGCATGAGGCTTGGATTTACAACCACATCTTCGCGACCGAGGCTTTGGCGCACCTGCTCGTGCTATCCGGCGATACGAAATTGCTACAGAAGCCCGTCGAGTTAGCAGCGAGTTACCTTCTCAGAGCGCAAAATCCCAACTTGGGCTGGAAGTACGCATACCGCGACGGCAATTCGGATACGAGCGTCACGAGTTGGTCTGTCTTAGCGCTCAAGGCTTCGGAAGCATGCTCCGACATTGGCTTGCTCAAGAAGATCCGCTCCGACCAATTCGAGCCAGCCTTTGCGGCAACCTTAAATTGGTTTGATAAGGTCACAGATACTCAAGGCGTCACAGGATTTGATGCGCCGGGCAAGGAGTCGCTGCCAGCATTTATCCCTCAGCTCAAGCAGTCGCGTTCCTACTCGACAGAGATTCCGTCTATGACCGCGGCGGCTCTGCTCAGTCGGTTATTTTGCGGTCAGAGCCGGCACTCGAGTCAAGTCAAGCTCGCGAGCGCTCGATTGAGTGAGCACCCGGCTAGGTGGAAGGTAGGTACCGGTCAAGAACGCTCGACGATTGATCTTCAGTACTGGTACTTCTATAGCCATGCCAGCTTTCAGTTGCGAATGCGCGACTGGCCCCAACCGATCCTTCACGCTCTGATTTCAAACCAGGTTTGGGAGGGAGATCTTAAGGGAAGCTGGCCACCGAAAGGGAGATGGGGACTCGCCTGGGGGCGGGCGTACGCAACCGCGATCTCCTGCATGACACTTCAAACATTTCGTGTCTACCAGCGAGATAATCGGTAAGTAAAGCGAAGCTGTCGGGCCAATGCCCGATACTAAACTCGATTTGAGACAAAGAGATTGCCCGACTCGTATCGCCTCAGTCCCCGTCGAAAGAGCAAAATCGCCAGGCTCGAGTAGCCGGCTGCAGCCGCGACCAGAATCAGGAGTTCGGGGTAATTGGGCTCGCGGAGAAGCCGGACCGGCACCAAGCCGATGAAGCCGGCGGGGAAGATGGTGAAGAGCACGAACTTCATCGCACCCGAAAAAATATGCTGAGGGTAGACCGAGAAGGTCACGAGGAAGATCAGGAACTGTCGAGCCATATCGGTAAGCGAGCCGAACCAAAAGGCGAGAGTATTCACGAGGAGGGCGGTCGCGGCAAAGATCGAGAAGCCCGTGAGGGTCGCGCAGACCAAGATCGGCCAGCGGCTCGGATCGGTGTATCCCGAGGCGACCACCAACAGCATTCCGCTGACGAGATCGCCCCAACCCGCGGAGACAGTCCGCGATCCCGCCACCTGCAGCACCACCGACCGCGGCTGAGTGAGGATCGTGTCAAGCCCTCCGTCGCGGACCATCTCACTGAGAAGCCGCAAGCCTCCAGCGAAGACGATCGAGCTACCAAAGCCGATCGCGACAAGCCCGTAAAGCGCGAGCATATCCTCAAGACGCCAGCCGCGGACCTCTTCAAAGCGGGCAAAGAAGAGCAGCCAGGTCACACAGTAGATGAAGTTATTGAGCATCATAAAGCTGAGCTGGAGCCCAAACGCGCGGCGATCCGTGGCCGACGCGCGAAGTTGATAACCGACGAGACTCAAGAAGAAGCGAAACTCTCTCAACACACTACCCCCCGCTTACGCTAAGCGAGCGCCAGGCGCGTCGTTCGATCCAGACGGTGCTCGCGAGCACTAGCCCCAGCCAGAAGAGCAGTCGGGCAACCGAAGCCGCCCAGCTCCCCCAGCTAAACTCGATCAGCCAGCGGCCAGTACCGTAGAGCATGGGTTCAAACGGTGTCCAAACGGCAATTCTCTGCAGCCAGTCGGGGTATATCGCGATTGGCAAGATCAACCCGCCGAAGAGAAACATAAGCTTTTGCCAGACCCAGTACACCGGGGAAACGTCGCGGACCCAGGTCGCGGAGAGACCGATCGCAATCTGGAAGATCACTCCGAGAGTGGCCGCGACCACGGCCGTGGGCACGATCAGCAGAAACTCGAACTCAAGCGGCGGCGGTCCCGCGAGCATGGTCCCGAAACCGAGGCCGACGACCGCGAGGGCGAGCATTCGAGCGGCGAGTTCACCCAGTCCACGAGCGAGCTGGTAGCGCAGATAGTGGATCGGTCGGCTCAGCGAGTAGACGACATCGCCGCTATCGATCTCCTGAGCGATCTTCACATAGACATCGGGGATCGAGAGGATGACCCACTCCGTCACCGCGAGGTACCAGAGAAAGTTGTTCGCGCTGAAAGAATCGTCGAACCTCGCCGATTCGAGCTCAAACGTCACTTTCCAAAGCTGGGCGAATATCACGAGGAGGATCAGATAGAAGAGCGACCGAGCTACGACTTCAGCGCGTGCATTGATCGCGTGCCGAAAGGAGGCGAGGAAGAGCGCGGTATCCCTACGGAGCATTCTCAGCTCCGCGTGCGTATATCTCCTCGATAATCTCTTCGAGGGGAGGATCTTCGAGAGTGATATCCCGGATCCGCCCGACCTTGAGAGCGGCGGCGAGAACGCTCTCGATATCGTGCTCCTCGGCATCGAATTCAAAGCGCAACCGGTACGGCTCGCGCTCGGTGATTTCGAGGTTGGGAAGGTCAAGCACGATTTCAGGATCTGCCGTTAAGAGCGTGACACGTTTTCTTCGGATGTAATGCGATCGCAACTGCGGGACGGGCTCGTCGACGACGATCCCGCCGTGATTGATAACGAGAACTCGATCGCAAACGCGCTCGATGTCACCAGTATCGTGCGAAGTCAGGAGTACTGTGGTCCCGAGTCGATCCGAGGTCGTGCGGATAAGATCACGAATCCTCGCTTTCGCGACGACATCGAGTCCGATCGTCGGTTCGTCGAGGAAGAGAACCCGCGGTCGGTGGAGCAAACTCGCGACGATCTCGCAACGCATCCGCTGCCCGAGCGAGAGCTGCCTGATCGGCTTGGCGAGGAAAGGCTCGATATCGAAGACTCGGCTCAGCTCGCGCAAACGCTCTTCGTAGGTGGGCTGATCGAGATCGTAAATACGCGCGACGAGCGCTAACGCCTGCCGAGCGGGTAGCGCGGGCCAAAGCTGAGAGCGCTGGCCAAAGACACAACCGATCTGATAAGCGAGCCCGAGTCGCTCTTCCCAAGGGGTGTAGCCGAGCACCGACGCTTCACCGCGGGTCGGGTGCAGAATACCGACGAGCATCTTGATCGTGGTCGACTTGCCCGCGCCGTTGGGGCCGACAAACGCAATCCGCTCCCCGGTCCCCACTTCAAACTCGAGCTCGTCGACCGCCAAGGTCTCGTCGTATTCGGGCCGGAAGAGACGCTTAAGAATCCCCGCCGTACGACCTGTCTTCCGGGTACGAAACGATTTGGTGAGCCCCGAAACCCGGATCGCCGGCTCTCGACTAACCATCGCCCAGGCTCGATTCGTGGCAACGATTGGGCTGGGGCCGCACCGCTTGCCGGCAAACGAAGGGCGGCCTCGACCGCCAGAGGCTCGCGGAGAGGCTGCGGGTGCAAAGGGTCATAGCCAATTTCTAGTGGACTGTAGCAGAGGAATCGGTACCGAATCGGTGTTTCAGCGGCCGCGTGGACAACTCCGTCCCAGTCGGGAAACTAGTGAATCGTCGGGCGGGTTTAGCAGCCCGCCCGAATTGTGGCACCTGGTCGGCAGCCCAAGGTTGAAAACTCATTCCGCGCGGGAGGCCGAGCCTTCTTCGCCCAGCGCCCCCGGCGAACCTCGAAGTATGACCAATACGCCTTCGATTCG
>CAYZYD010000455.1:0-3952 GCA_964482505.1 uncultured Planctomycetia bacterium
GATCTTTGACAGCATTGAGCGATTTATACGACGAACTTACGATACACGACACTAGAGATTCTCTTCGAGGACGACGGTCGGCGTTGACTCGGGCTCCCAGCCGCGCGACCAGTCGGGTTCATCGAAGTCGGGCACCACTCGGAGCACCTCTTCGAGGGTCGTCAATCCGCTCAAAGCACGCCCGACCGCCGCTTCTCTGAGATTTCGCCAGCCACGATCTCGGGCGAGATTGCTGATCCGCTGGCCACTCGCCCGCGAGATCAGGGCGTCTCGCAATTCGCCGTCGATATCGAGGATTTCAAAGACTCCGGTCCTTCCACGATAACCGGTCTGGCGACACGATTCGCAGCCCCGCCCCACCGCAAGTCGAGCACTTTCGGGGAAGCGTCGTTCCTCCTGCGGACTGACTGCGGCGCTCAGGACTTCGCGATTGAAGGTGCGCTCTTCCTTGCAGACCGAGCAGGTCTTCCGGATCAGCTGCTGAGTAACGACGCCCACCAGAGCCGAAGCCGCGAGGTAGCTGTTAACCCCGAGGTGGCTGAGCGTCGAATATGCGCCGAGCGCGCTGCCGCAGTGGAGGGTCGAAAAGACCAAATGACCACTCAGGGCGGCACGGACCGCGATCTGAGCCGACTCCCGGTCTCGGATCTCGCCGACCATCAGCACGTCGGGATCGTGGCGAAAGACGGCTCGCAGAAGCTCAGAAAAGCCGAGTCCGCGCGCGGGATCGACCCCGATTTGTAGCACGCGGGGAATATCGTATTCGATCGGATCTTCGACCGTAACGATATGTCGACTCGCGTCGTTGAGCGCCGATAACATCGCGTAAAGAGACGTGGTCTTACCCGCGCCGGTCGGGCCGGTCACCAATACCAATCCTTGAGGGCGATGGATCAGCTGTTCGACGAGGGGAAGTTCTTGGGGATTGAGGCCGAGTTCTTTGAGACCGAGTCGGTCGCGTCGACAATCGAGAATCCGCAGACTGAGCTTCTCGCCGTAGGCACTCGGAGTCGAGGCGAGGCGGAGGTCGACGGCGCGCTGCGCAAATGGGTAAGTCAGCCGCCCGTCCTGGGGGCGACCGGCGTCGGTCACGTCCATACCCCCTCGGACTTTGAGCGTGTTGACAATCTTCTTACCGAGTTCAAAGGGAAGCGGATCCCCATCTTCGAGGGTCCCGTCGACTCGGTAGCGAACGAGGTAACCCGACTGCACGGGCTGAAAGTGGAGGTCGGTCGCCTCGCGTTCAATCGCACACTGGAGCAGCCGCTCCGCCGTCTCGGCGGCTGCATGCAAACTCGAGCCCGCCGTCCTTAGGTCGCCCAACACTAGGAGGTCGCCTCTTCAGTGTTTCCCTCGAAGCCGTGCTCGGGCTTGGCTCCGAGGGCCTCTTCGAGTCCGGTCACCTGTAAGAACTTGCGCAGCCAACCGCTGACCTCGCAGAGGATCAGCTTGAGACCCCGGTCCTCGAGCTTCTTCTGCAGGAAGATAAACGCGCCAAGTCCGCTCGAATCGATAAAGTGGAGCTTGGAGCAGTTGACCCGAATCGGCCCCTCTGCTTCGTCGATCTCGTTCTGGATCCAGTTCTTGAACTCACCGACGTTCGGGCCGGTCAACTCCCCCGCAATGTGCAGAACCAGACCGTCCGGTAGGACTTCTGCTCTCAGTTCGACATCCATAGCGTCCTGTCTCTTCACTGCTTCTCCGCTCGAATTCGCCGCTCGACGGTTTCAGTAAACTTCGGCCTCGGCTCGAGAAGGTCTTGAGGGGGTCGCTCAAATGACGCACGCGCTGCGGTTGGTCCCGCCCAACGCTCGGGTTATGATCAAGCGGAAGGCCCGAGAAAATAGTGTTCGGGTGAGCCAGGCTCATTCATTGACAACCCCGACTTCATGGAGGACTCCGTGCTCAACGTCATTCGGACCGCCGTCGGTCTCATCGCGCTCGCCCCTCTCGCGAGCACGGCTCTGGCGCAAGCCGATCCCCAACCCAAACTCGAGCAGAGCGCAGGCCGGGCGCGGCTGGCTGGAGACTTTCGAATCGAGCCCGCCTCGTTCAATCTCGGTGACGTAGGTCACCTCGAGCGCAGAGTGGTTGAATTCAAAATCACCAATCTCAACCCGACGCCACTCGCTCTCGATACTCCGCGACCCACCTGCGACTGTATGAAAGTGACTTTTGACGCGAGTCGCCCCTTAGGCCCGGGTGAGAGTCGAACGGGAGAAATTCAGATCAGTCTCGGTCGAGGCTACAGCAAGTTTGATAAATCGATTCGAGTCCAAGAGAAGCTCAAACCCGGGACCGCCCGCAATATCCGCGTCTACGCCAAGTACCTACCCGGTATCAAAGTCGATACACGGCAGCTCAAGCTATACTGCACTCAGTCCGGACCTTTCGTCGCAAGCGTCGGCACGATCACCGTCGAAAAGCCGGGCGCCGAGAAGCTCGAGGTTTCAAAGATCGACTTTAGCCGCAGAACCGGCGCCGACCTCTCGGTTCAAAAGACGGGTTCGGGTTCGCGCTATCAACTCGTCGTCACGGCAAAGCCGACGGGCAAACCGGGCCGGATCTTCGCTCAACTCGAGTTTTTCGTCGACAGTCTCAAAGTCGCGATCCCGATCTCGGGTCGCGAGTTTCAGCAGCTCGCCTACCTCCCCGACCACTTCCTTTTCTCTCGAATCGAAGATCGCCGGACGGCGAAGGCGGAGATCCGGCTCTTCTCCCCCGATGGACTCGACTTCAAGATACTCAATCAGAAGTTCGAACCCGGGAAGCGATCGACCGGAATCCTCAGCCTCAGCGCGAGCGCGCACCCCGAGGGCGGTTACCGACTCATTGCGAAACCGGCCGAGCCATTCCCCGAGCAGGGTTCGATTCGAGGCACGGTGGTCGTCATGACCGATCTCGCTTCTGAACCGAAGATCGAGATTCCAGTCACGGGCTTCTTCGCCCCGCAGCGTTGAGTTCGGTATTTTAGCCGCGCCTCACGCGTCTCAAACGGAGACGACCCAATCGCGGGGACTCTTGAGCGCCTCGGTGAGTTCGTACTCCGGGCTGTCCGGCTCGGGACCCACGTCGTACTCCCAACGAGCCGTCAACGGTAGCGACATGAGAATGCTCTCGGTCCGACCGCCCGTCTTGAGCCCGAAGGTCGTGCCTCGATCGTAGACGAGGTTAAACTCGACGTACCGTCCGCGACGGAGCTGCTGCCAACGCTTGTGAGACTCCTCGTAAGGGTGATCGAGACGCCGCTCCGCAATGGGAAAGTAAGCGGGTACAAAGGCGTTCCCGCACGCTTGGACAAAATCGAAGAGACTCTCGGGAGTCCCCTCATTGAGGTTGTCAAAGAAGATCCCCCCGATCCCCCGCGCTTCTCCGCGGTGCTTGATAAAGAAGTAGTCGTCGCACCACTTTTTGAACCGCGGGTAGTAGTCGGCATTGTGAGCCGAACACGCCTCTTCGTGGAGACGGTGAAAGTGTCTGGCGTCGTCGTCAAAGAGATAACTCGGCGTGAGGTCCGCCCCTCCTCCAAACCACCAGGCCCGGACATTGCCGTCGTCATCGAGTCTTTCAAAATATCGGTAATTGCAGTGGACGGTCGGCACAAAGGGGTTGTGGGGATGAATCACGCAGCTTACCCCGCTCGCCCAAAAGTTGCGTGACTCCTCACCGAGCTCCTGACCGCCTCCCATAGCGCGAGCAGCTTCCACGGGCAGTTTCCCGTGGACGATACTGACATTGGCCCCCGCCTTTTCGAACACTCGCCCCTCTTGGAGTACGCGGGGTCGTCCCCCGCCGCCGCCTTCGCGCTCCCACTGGTCTTCGCGCGGTGGTTTTCCTTCGAGCGCTTCTACCGCCACGCAAATCTGGGTCTGGATCGACACGACGAACTCGACGAAATGTGTACCCAACATGATCCAAACCTAAAATGGGGTAGAAAGGAAAACCACCCGCT
>CAYZYD010000456.1:0-3949 GCA_964482505.1 uncultured Planctomycetia bacterium
ACCTCTTCACCAACCTGCTTTCAGACATCTCCGAGCGCGGCGAGTCGGTCTTTCTCTTCGGCGCGACCCACGAAGTGCTCGCAAGCGTCGTCTCAAAGGTCGAGAAGGAGTACCCCGGAGTTTGCCTCGCAGGCTCGCGCAATGGGTATTACGCGCGCGAAGACGAGCCGCAGATCGTCGAAGCGATTCGGAAGTCGCAACCCGATTACCTCTTCATAGGAATCACGACGCCCAAGAAAGAGCACTTTATCGCCCGGCGCGGTCTTGAGACTGGCGCCTTTGTCTGCCACGGGGTCGGGGGCTCGTTTGACGTTCTGGCGGGCAAGGTGAAGCGGGCGCCCCAGCTCTGGCAGCGGCTCGGGCTCGAGTGGTTCTACCGCGTGGTTCAGGAACCGCGTCGGATGTGGAAGCGCTATCTTGTCACCAACACGCTCTTCCTCTGGATGTTGATTCGCGAGCGGCTCAAGGCGCGCCCCCCGTACGCTCGGTCCGAAGCGGAGGGATCGTGACGGGCTCGAACCGGCGGACTTTCGACGGCCTCGTCTGTCTGGGTGGCGCCGATTGGTGGTACCACAACCGTGGTCACTACGACATGCAGATGGTGCGTTACCTCCGTCCGAAGCTACCGATACTTTACGTCAATTCGATCGGAACTCGCGTCCCGAGTCTCAGCGAAGGGCGCATGTTTATCCGGCGGGTCGTGCGCAAGCTCCGCAGTTGGACCAAGGGTTTTCACCCACTCGACGATCGGTTCGCCCTCCTGAGTCCCGTGTCAGTGCCGGGGCCCCTCGGGATGCATCTCACGCGTCCGCTACTGGTTCGCCAGGTCAGGTCGGCGGCGCGTCGGCTCGGCATCGAACGGCCGCTCCTCTGGATCGAGTGCCTTCCCGGCGCCGAACTTGTCGAACCTCTCGCGCCGACGGGAGTCGTCTACCAAAGGACCGATCGTTACGAGGAGTTTCCCGGGACCGACCGCACTCAGATGGAAGCCTACGACCAGAAACTCAAACGCCTCGCGGATGTCACGCTCTACGCGTCGACCGAGCTTTACGAGGGCGAGAAGCAGAGCTGCCGAAATGCTTGCTACGTCGATCACGGGGTCGATTTTGAAAGCTTTCGCGACGCGGGTCGGGATCCTCAGGATCCTCCCGACCTCACGCCCGTCGGGCGTCCGCGGATCATCTTTGTCGGTGGACTCGACGACCACACGTTCGATCGCGCGCTCTTCTTGGAAGTGGTCGAGCGCTGCCTCGATCTCGAATTCGTCCTCGTCGGCGGCTCGAGCTTGCCCGAAGGTTGGTGCACGCAACCCAACGTCCACCAACTCGGGCGGAAGCCCTACGAAGAGGTTCCGCAGTACATGGCTGGGGCCGATGTGCTGATCATGCCTTGGAACGACAACGAGTGGATTCGGGCCTGTAACCCCGTCAAGCTCAAGGAGTACCTCGCCACGGGTCGACCTGTGGTCTCGACCGATTTTCCGGAGTTGAAGAAATACGACGGCTATGTTCGCATCGCCAAAACCGCGGAGCGGTTTGCGGAGCAGATCCGAGCGGCACTTGCGGAGCCCGACGATCCAGAAATGCTCAGGGCGCGCGTCGAGACCGAGTCCTGGTCTTCGCGAGCTGAGCGGGTGTTAGCAGAACTTGAAGTCGTGGGGCTTGAGCTCGCCGCGTCCAGTTCGACTCGCGGGCAAGTGAGCTAAGAGAGGAAAGAGAGACGGTGGATTCCCCAGGAACCGCGAAGAAGAGCGTCTGTGTCGTCGGGCTCGGTTACACCGGTCTGCCGACCGCCGCGATCCTCGCCTCGCGTGGCTACGACGTGCACGGTGTCGAAATCAACCCCGAGGCGATCGATACGATCAACTCGGGCCGGGCGCACTTCGTCGAGCCCGATCTCGACATCCTCGTCCGCGCCGCGGTTCAGACGGCGAAGCTCAAGGCCTATCCCGAACCGACCGAGTCCGACGTGTTTATCCTCTGCGTGCCGACGCCCTACACCGATGCGAAGGAGCCGGACCTCCAGCACGTCTTCGCCGCGACTCGCTCGATCTGCCCGTTTGTTCGCAAAGGGAATTTGATCGTGCTCGAGTCGACCGTCCCGCCCGGGGCGACCGAGTCGATCGCCGAGATTGTCAGCCAGGAGACCGGGCTCGCACTCAGCGAGTTTCACACCGCGCACGCACCGGAGCGGGTACTGCCGGGCAAGATCGTCCGCGAGGTCGTCGACAACGACCGTATCATCGGTGGGATCGACGACGCTTCGACCGAAGCTTGCGCGGAGTTCTACCGCACCTTTGTCGCGGGGCAGCTCCACCTGACCCACTGCCGCACCGCCGAGACTGCAAAGCTCGTCGAGAACGCCTACCGCGACGTCAATATCGCCTTTGCCAACGAGCTCTCGTTCGTGTCCGAAAAGCTCGACCTCGATGTCTGGGAACTGATCGAACTCGCCAATCGGCATCCGCGCGTCAATATCCTGTCGCCGGGACCGGGGGTGGGCGGGCACTGCATCGCGATCGACCCTTGGTTTCTCGTCTCGAAAGCGCCCGAAGTGACCAAACTCATCCGGACCGCGCGAGAGCTCAACGACTCGAAGCCCCACTGGGTGATTCAGCGTGTCTTACGACGGGCCGAACGCTTCAAGGAGCCGCGCATCGCTTGTCTCGGTCTCGCCTACAAGCCCAACATCGACGATCTCCGCGAGTCGCCCGCGATCGAAGTCGCCCGGGGTCTGGTTGAATCCCAAGTTGGAGACGTACGGGTGGTCGAGCCCTTTATCGAGAGCCACCCAGAATTTGAGCTCTACTCGCTCGAAGATGCGCTCGACGACGCGGACATTGTCATCTTTCTCGTCGCGCACGACCCCTTCTTTAAGATCGCGAGCAAGGATCTCGCCGAGAAAGTTATTATCGATACTTGCGGCGTGATGAGTCAGAGGAGCGCATGAAACGAGTCGCGATCTTTATGGGGACTCGTCCCGAAGCGATCAAGTTGGCCCCGGTCGTCCACGCGGTTCGGTCGGCGGCCGGGCTCGAGCCCGTGGTAATCTCGACGGGGCAGCACCGTGAGATGCTAAAGCAGGTCGTCGATCTCTTCGAAATCCAGGTGGATCACGATCTCGCCGTGATGCAGCCCAACCAGACTCTCGGATCGCTCTCGGCGCGGCTCATGGGCGAGATCGATGCACTCCTCTCACGGGAGCCGGTCGACTTTACGATCTGCCAGGGCGACACCACGACGACGTTTTTCTCCGCCCTCGCGTCGTTTTACCACCAGATTCCGGTGGGGCACGTCGAAGCGGGGTTACGCACTGGTAATCTCCGGGCGCCGTTTCCCGAAGAGGCGAACCGGAAGCTCGTCAGCGGGATCGCCGACCTCCACTTTCCCCCGACCGAAGTGTCGCGCGATAACCTTTTGCGCGAGGGGGTCGACCCGTCGCGTATCGTTGTTACCGGGAACACCGTGATCGACGCGCTGCAGATCGAAGTCGCGCGCCAACAGCAGTCGAGCCTCGCCGACCAATTGCGAGTTCAACTCAGCTCGGAGCTCGGAGCTTCATGGTGGGAGAAACCCTACGTGTTGATCACAGGGCACCGGCGCGAGAATTTCGGGCGGGGTTTCGAAGAGATCTGTCTCGCCATTGCCGAACTCGCGGGGCAGTTTCCCGAGACGCTCTTTATCTACCCGGTTCACCTCAATCCCAATGTTCAAAAGCCAGTTCACGATCGGCTCGGCGCGCACCCTAACATCAAGCTTATCCCGCCGCAGCAGTATCGAGAGTTTGTCGCTCTGATGCGCGAGTCGAAGCTGATCCTCACCGATTCGGGGGGGATTCAGGAGGAGGCCCCCTCGCTCGGGAAGCCGGTCCTCGTCATGCGAGAAACGACCGCACGCCCCGAAAGCCTCGACGCCGGAACCGTCCGACTCGTCGGCGCCGCCAAGCCGCG
>CAYZYD010000457.1:0-3927 GCA_964482505.1 uncultured Planctomycetia bacterium
ACCTTTGGACGGTCGGCACGAGGAGCTCAAACGGCGGGGCCTGTCCCACCCCACGCAGAGCCTCGAGGCCGGGGCTCGGACCGATGATGCGGACTTTCATCGACTCGGTGAGTTTCTCGATCCAGGCGTAGAGGTTGTGCGCCCCGACCGAATCGAGCTGTTTCAGTTTGCGTAAGTCGAGATCGAGTTCTAGCGTGTCGTGAGGATCGACTTGAAACTCCTCGAGATCCTCCTGGAGGCATTCAAACGCCTCGGCACAAGAGCCGAGATTCGTGAACTGGCCCGATAACTCGAGGACAAGACCGGATTCGGATTGCTGAAACTGAAAGTCGAGCATAGGTCCTTGAAGTTCTTGCCGGTGGTCCGAACGGTGAGCTTCGGGCTGGGGCACGCCCCAATGAAAGCGGCCCCGGGTTACGAGTAAACGAGCGGCAGGGTCGATCAGCCCGCGAGCTGCGGGCTCGGACAGTATTTCGTTTCCACTCGGAGGCTTGGGCACTCATAGTCCGCCACTCCTCCAAGGATGCGATGTCGGTCGAGAGCGAGCAAACGCGGCTCGGCCGCAGCCTCGGTAAGCTTTGAACCATCCATTCTCTCATCGATTTGAGTCGTCACGGGAACGACGCAATCCCCGCAACTTCCGAGAAAGCGCGAGCCCCCCCGAGTTGACAGGGGGACGGGGCGAGCCGACAATCCGCAGCTTCAATCTTGGGGTGAATCCCTGCTCTCTCTATCGCTCTCATACAACGCTGAATCCCGATGCAGATCTCCTACTCCCCCGGTTATCGCAACGACCCGCGTCGACACCGAGTCTTCCCGATCGGCAAGAATGGGATGCTCTACGATCTGCTTCGGGGCGAGGGGCTGCTCGACGATCGAAACTGGCTCGAGCCCCAGCCGATCTCATGGAGCGATCTCGAGATCTCTCACGATCGCGCTTATCTCGAGCGCCTCCGGCAGCTCGCGCTCGATCCGCGGGAAGTTCGCCGTTACGGCTTCGAGGTGACCGAGCCGATCGTGACGCGGTCGCGGCTGACCGTCTCGGGCACCCTTCTCGCCTGCCGCGCCGCACTCGAGACGGGACTCGCGGCAAACCTCGCGGGTGGCAGTCACCACGCTCGCCCCGATGGTCCCGCCGGCTTCTGTCTTCTCAACGACGTATCGGTGGCGCTGCGAACCCTCCTGGGAGAAGGTCGGCTCGATCGCGCTTTGGTGCTCGATCTCGACGTTCACCAAGGCGACGGCAACGCGCTGGCGTTTCGCGACGAGCCGAAGGTCTTCACGCTATCGGTGCACGGCGCGAAGAACTTCCCGCGAGTCAAAATACCGTCCGACCTCGACGTTCCGCTCCCCGACGATACTGAGGATGGTGCCTATCTCGACGCGGTCGAAGAGAGTACGCGGTCGGTGATCGAAACTCTGAGACCGGAGCTGATTGTCTATCTCGCCGGCGTCGATCCCCACGTCGAAGATAAGCTCGGCCGCCTCCGAGTTTCCACCGAGGGGATTCGGGCTCGGGAGCAGTTTGTGCTCGGACTCTCCCGTCGGCTCGCTATCCCGCTCGTGGTCCTCCTCGCGGGTGGGTATGGCCCGAGTGTAGAAGCGACGGTCGACCTTCACGCAATAGTCTTCCGAGAGGCGGCCAAGCTCGCCTGAGTGTGCGCGCGAGGATCCGGGCTTGAATCTGATGCCTCGAGCGGCACACTGACGACCACAATCCAATATTTTTCTTTAGCTCCCCGAAGATCGGGTGGATCGACAGAGTTCTGATGGCGGACTTTACGGGGCGAATCGTCGTTTATCTCGACGGCGCGAAGCTCAAACTCGGCTGGGTGACCGAACAGTCCGGGGACAAGCTCAGGCTCCAGACGCCGACCGGTCGGCAGGAGAAATCTCCAGCGAAATCGGTGATCTTGGATTCGAGTCAATCGGTCAGCGAGAAGCAGGCCGAGTCGCAGTTTCGAGAGCTCGAAGATTCGTCAGCCGCCTTCGCGTCCGAGGTCGAGCTCGAACTGCTCTGGGAGTTTGCGCGTGAAGAAGAGCGTGAGTACGACGTCGCCGAACTCGCCGAGCTCTTGTTTGGGGAGAGCCGCCTGGGTCGCTCACTCGCCCTCGCGAGCGCTCTTCTCGATGACACGACGTTCTTTAAGCGCAAGGCGACGCAGTTTGCACCCCGTACCGCCGACCATGTCGAGAAGCTCAAGTTGGCGGAAAGTCGTCGCGCCGAGAAGGAAGAAGCGCGCGCTGCGCTCGAGGGCTGGATCCGAGAGGTTCTGCGCAACGCGCGTCCGCTTTTTGAAGTCGAAGTCGAAACCGTACCGGTACCGACGGAGTTCGAATTCGCCGTGCAGGATTGGGTCAACACCCTCTACCGCGGACTCGAGGGCGATGGCGCTCGGCCGATCCTCGCAAAGCACACTCCCGAGATGGCGAAAGAGATCTTGATCCGTCTCTTGCGCAAAGTCGGCCGGCTCGACGCGCGGGTCGATCCCTTTCTGCCGCTGGCCGGGATCAAGACCGATTTTCCCCCCGAGGTACTCGAAGAGGCGAAGGAGCGTCAGGCCGAACCCGCGATTGAGCGCACCGACTATACCGCGGCTCTGACCTATAGTATCGACGACCTCGACACCGTCGAAATCGACGATGCGTTGAGCGTGGAATTGTTGGAAGCTGGTGGGGCTCGGGTCGGCATCCATATCGCGGACGTCTCGGCCTTTGTTCGCCCGGGAGACCTTCTCGACGAAGAGGCTCGCGAGCGCGGGCAGACCGCCTATCTTCCCCGGGGCTCAGTGACGATGCTCCCGCCCGCGATCGGAACCGATCGAGCGAGCCTCAACCGCGGGGTTGAACGCGGCGCCGTCACCTTTGAACTCGAACTTGGTAACGACTACGAGATCGTGCGCAGCACCCTGTTGCGGACTCGGGTTCGAGTCGACGAGCGGTTCGACTATAAGACCGTCGACGATATTCTCGAGTCGGGCGAGGGGCAGTGCCATGCGACGCTTGAGTTTCTCGATCAGTGGACGAGGCAGCTCGAGGACAAGCGGCGCCAAGCCGGAGCTTTGCTGATGGATCGGCGTGAGGTGCGACTCAAGGTCGACGACTCGGGCTCGATCGCACTTGAGATTCTCGACCCGAGCACTCCGGCCTACCGGCTGGTTCGCGAATTGATGATTCTCTACAACCAACTCGTCGCCGACTACGCGCGCACCCGCGGCCTTTCGTTTATTTTTCGCTCGCAGGATCCCCCCGACGAACCGCTTCCCGAGCCCCCCGACCAATACGACCCGAGCTTTGTCGAGCAGATCTTTCGGGCGATGAAGCCCTCGCGACTATCGCTCGACGCTCGCAAGCATTCGAGCTTGGGGATCGAAGGGTACACCCAAGCGACGTCGCCTCTGCGTCGGTACGGAGACCTCGCCATGCAGCGACAACTCGTCGCGAATCTCGAAGGAGGCTCCGAACCGCACGCGGGGCAGGATCTCTACGAACTCCTGAGCACGGTCGAGGCGACTTCAAAGAACCACGCGCAGATCGAGAGACAGGCGAAACGGCACTGGACGCTCAAACACTTCGAGGAACTTGGGAAAGAGCACATCTGGCACGCTTGGGTCATTCGGCGCGAGGGCAAAGACCTCCACGTCGAGATCGAGGAGATCCCGATCCGCGCACTCCTCGACAGTAGTCAAGCGACAGTCGGGCAGCGCCTCCCCGTGATCTTAAAGTCGATCTCCTATCCGTCGCAGAAGATCCGATTCGCGGAAAAGCGAGAGGGTGCGAACTCATGAGTCACGATCCGGCTGCTAGCCCGAAAGACTCATTCCGCGCGGGAGGCCGACCTCCCGCATCGAAAGCAGTTTTGCGGGTGAGCTGCCTAGCAGCCCGCCCGAAAACTCATTCCGCGCGGGAGGCCGAGCTTCCTTCGCC
>CAYZYD010000458.1:0-3923 GCA_964482505.1 uncultured Planctomycetia bacterium
GACTTGCGTGCAGTACCGCGAACTCGTCGAACAGCGTTTGCGCGGGGTTCCCTTCGCCTATCTCACCGGGGAGTGGGAGTTCTACGGCCACTCGCTTCACGTCACTCCCGACGTCTTGATACCGCGACCCGAAACCGAGCTGCTCGTCGACTGGATTCTCGAGGATCGCGCTCGCGATGCCGAGCTCCGGATCGCCGATCTCGGCACTGGCAGTGGCTGTCTCGCGATCGCGCTCGCGCTCGCCTTCCCGCGAGCTCGAGTGACCGCCGTTGACTGCTCGCAGGCTGCACTCGAGGTGTGCCGCGAGAACGTCGAACGCCACGCTCTGGCAGAGCGGGTCGAACTGGTGCTCGCTGACCTGCTCGAGTTGAGCGGCGACTTTGACCTCGTCGTTTCGAACCCACCCTACGTCGCTCAAAACGATCCCGAGCTCGCTCCCGGGGTTGCCGACCACGAGCCGCAAGTCGCACTGCTCGATCCCTTCGAGGGTGATGGACTTGGCTTTTACCGTCGCTTGAGCAAGCTCGCGCCGGGCTGGCTCGAGCCGCCGGGGTGTTTCTACTTCGAGATCGGTAACGACCAGCTCGATTCGATACGCGAGCTCTTCTCGGCGGCAAGCTTCACCTACCGGCACGACTTAAGCCACATTCCTCGCGCCTGTCGCTTCGGTCCTTTCACCCCGCCACGATTCAGCTAGAATCGTCCTGCCCCGCCTTCAACAGGTGCTAGCAGCCCGCCCGAAAAACTCATTCCGCGCGAGAGGCCGAGCTTCCTTCGCCCAGCTGGTCTTCGATTGGATTGGGCTCGAAATCTCGACCTCCCGCATCGAAAGCAGTTTCGAGCGGGCTGCTAGCATTCTCAAAACACGAAGGAGGGCGCGTGGACAAATTTGTCGTCCGCGGGGGAATTCCACTCAACGGCGAGGTCGATATCTCGGGCTCCAAAAACGCCTCGCTGCCGGTACTCTTCGCCTCGATCGTCACCGGCGAACCTGTGACCTTGCGCAACGTGCCCCGACTCGCCGATATCCGCACCACTCTCCGAATTCTGGCCGAGCTCGGGGTCGAGATCGAAGAGACCCAAGACGCGATTACCTTATGTTCAGAGCAAGAGGGTCCGACCACCGCTCCTTACAACATGGTGAGGCGGATGCGCGCTTCGATCTGTTCGCTCGGTCCGCTCCTTGCGCGCCGCGGACGCGCCCGCGTCAGTCGACCCGGGGGGTGCGCGATCGGCGACCGCCCGATCGATCTCCACCTCAAAGGGCTCGAAGCGCTCGGGGCCGAGATCCGCATCCGGCACGGATACATCGAAGCGAAGGCGCAGCGGCTTCGAGGCACCACGATCTTCTTGAGCGGACCGTTTGGATCGACGGTGCTCGGGACCGCTAACGTGATGATGGCGGCGACTCGGGCCGAGGGGGTGACGACGATCGAGGGGGCGGCTTGCGAGCCCGAAATCGTCTGCCTCGCCGACTTTCTCAAAGCGTGCGGGGTTCGAGTCGAAGGCGGGGGCACGCCGACGGTCGAGATCGAGGGCGCCGAGCACGTCGGAGGAGGAGAGTTCGAAGTGCCGCCCGACCGGATCGAGGCGGGGACCTATCTCATCGCGGGGGCGCTCGCGGGCGGCCGAGTTCAAGTTAATCACTGTGTTCCTCGACATCTCTACTCCCTTTTGGATATCCTCAAACGATTGGGAGTTGTGCTCGAAGTCGGTACCGACTCGATCGCGGTCGAGTCGAGCCGCGATCTTCAGCCGATCGATATCGCCACACTTCCCTTCCCGGGATTCCCGACCGACCTGCAGGCGCAACTGATGACGCTACTCTGTCGCGTTCCCGGGATCAGCCTGATCACCGAGAAGGTCTACCCCGATCGATTCATGCACGTCGCTGAGCTCAACCGCCTCGGTGCGCGCATCCGCAAAGAGGGGCCGACCGCGGTGATTCAGGGCGGGCGACCCCTCTCGGGTGCCGACGTGATGGCGTCCGATCTGCGCGCCTCCGCGTGTCTCGTGCTCGCGGGGCTCATCGCCGAGGGGATCACCGAGATTCACCGCATCTACCACCTCGATCGAGGCTACGTCCGCATGGAAGAGAAACTCGCCCGTCTCGGAGCTGACGTCAGACGCGAATACGACGAATCAGGAGTCTAGTCTCCGATGTTTGAAAATCTGACGAGCCGCTTTAGCGATATTGTCTCGACGATTCGGGGTCGCAAGATCACCGAATCGAATATCAAAGACACCGTGCGCGAAATCCGCGTAGCGCTTCTCGACGCCGACGTCGCCTTCCCCGTGGTGAAGGACTTCGTCGCTAAGGTTCGCGAAAAGGCGCTCGGCTCTGAAGTGGTCGAAGGTGTCGACTCGGGGCAGCAGTTTATCAAGATCGTCCACGACGAACTCGAAGCGCTGATGGGGCCGGTCGACTCGGAGATTAACTGGCGCAACAAGGGTCCGACCGTCGTTTTGCTCGCCGGTCTCCAGGGAAGTGGTAAGACCACAACCTGCGGCAAGCTCGCGCTCTATTTGCGCGACAAGAAAGAGCGTCGACCGATGATGGTCGCCGCGGACCTGCAGCGCCCCGCGGCGATCGAGCAGCTGAAAGTGCTGGGGAAACAGCTCGACATTCCGGTCTTTCACGAGCCCGACCTCTCCCCGCCCGAACTCTGCAAACGAGCGGTCGCTGAGGCGACAAAGCGCGGTTGCGATACAGTGCTCCTCGATACCGCAGGCCGGCTCCATATCGACGAGTTGTTAATGGCGGAACTTCGCGAAGTCGCGAAGGCGACCGACCCCGACGAGATCTTTCTCGTCACCGATTCGATGACCGGTCAAGACGCCTGGAAATCGGCGAAGGAGTTCAACGAGTCACTCGAACTCACCGGCTTGATTCTGACCAAACTCGACGGCGACGCGCGCGGCGGGGCGGCGCTTTCGGTCAAGCAGACGACGGGCAAGACGATCAAGTTTATCGGGGTGGGCGAGAAGCTCGATCGACTCGAGGAGTTTAAACCCGATCGACTCGCCCAGCGCATCCTCGGTATGGGGGATATCGTCTCACTCGTCGAACGCGCCGAAGAGCGAATCGACAAGGAGGCTCAGGAGGAGATGGAGCGAAAGCTCCAAGAGGGGAGCTTCGACCTCGACGATTTCCTCAAGCAGGTCGGGCAGATGAAAAAACTCGGCTCGCTCCGCGACTTGGTTTCGCACCTTCCCGGAATCGGCGGCAACGTCGACAAGCTCAACCTCCAGGGCGATGAGATGGTGCAGATCGAGAGCATCATTCAATCGATGACCCGCGACGAGCGGCGACGCCCCGAAATCATCAACACGAGCCGTAGAAAGCGCATCGCCCGGGGCTGCGGTCGCAAAGTCGAGCAGGTCAACGACCTCCTCAAACAGTTCAAGATGATGAAGGGGATGATGGATCAGCTCGCCGGCGGAGCCCCAGGCGGCGGAGGTGGCGGTATGTTCAGCCAAGTGCGCCAGATCAACCGACTCCGCAAACAGATGAAGTCGGGCGAGGGAATGGGCCAGGCACTCCAAGGCGTCCCGGGCATCGACCCGAGCATGCAAGGCCAACTCGAAGACCTCGAAAAGGGAATGGGCGGCCTCGCCACCGCCACCGAACCCGACGACAGCAAAAGCACAAGGTCAAAGATCGAAGAGAAAAAGCGCAAAGAAAAGCGCAAGAAAGAGAAGAAGGACCGGCGCAAAAACCGGAAGCGTAAATAGCTCAACTTATTCTCCGGGCTCTGCCTCCCGCCCTGAAACGCTGCGCCCCCTCTGTTTTTATTATTGATGCTTAGGCGAAGGAGGTACTTGCCCACTCCGCTTGCGTGCGCTCCCCTCGCCGTTCTAAGCCATGACGCCTAGCAGCCCGCCCGAAAACTGCTTTCGATGCGGGAGGTCGAGAATTCGAG
>CAYZYD010000459.1:0-3914 GCA_964482505.1 uncultured Planctomycetia bacterium
CCCGGTGATCAGGACGTTAGAAGGGGTGGGCGCGACCTTTTGAACCAGCTCTACCACACGTTGCATGGCGGGACTCTCACCGATCATCGAGAGGTCGTGACCGGCTCGAGACGACGATCGCCTGAGCGCTTGGATCTCGCGCGTCAGTTGCTGGTGTTCGGCGAGATGCTTGACCTTGGCGAGGATGTCCTCAAAGAGAATCGGCTTGAGGACGTAATCCATCGCTCCGCTTCGGATCGCAGTTATCGCCGTGTCGAGATCTCCGTACGCGGTCACGAGGATGACCATCGTCTCGGGCGATTGTTCGCGGAGCTGCTTGAGGAGTTCGATTCCGTCCATCCCCGGCATCCGGATATCGCTCAGGCAGACGTCGAATGACATTTCACTCGCGAGCGTGAGCCCCTCCTCGGCGGTGGCAGCGCTCGAGACGTCGAAACCACTCTCGACCAGAAACGCGACAAGTTCCTCGCGGGCGGTCTCTTCATCGTCGACGACGAGTACTCGACACTGGCTCATGGGCTGACGCTTCCTACAACTGAGAATATGACTCCGCGCGATTCCTATTATTGCGAAGGCCCCGCGAGTCTCGAAGTCGTAAACCGGGATTGTTTTAGGTTTGACCTCTCGGCGTTTCGAAGCGAGAGCAAGGCGTGTTCCCTTTTGCCGCAGCCCGAGGTCCCCACCGAGCAGCCTATTGGGTTGAGGACGGGGAAGTGAGGTAGCTCCTTCGTGGCTAGAGTTTGCCACGAGCGTCCAGCGGAGCTCTGGGGGGCAGCTTCCCCAGAGACACTGTGCCCCAGAGACACTGCGCCCCAGAGTTATTGAGCGCAAGGCTATCTCTCAAGGGATTCGAGCCGCAGCCTGCCCCGGGCGGGAGGAAGGGTCCGGGATTATTGCATCAGCACGCTGTCGCGGCAGAAGCTTTCGATATTGATAAGGAGGCAATCGGGCTCGGACTCTTTGCAGAGAAAACCGAGGACGAGCTCCTGTTCGCTTCCGGCGGGACGGAACTCCTCGGGCGCGAAAGTAATGATGTTGTTGACCTCGTCGATACGGAGCGCGAACGCGACTTCGTTGTCCTTTTGCGTAACGTAGAGAACGACGGGTCGAGCGAGCTCGGCGAGCAGTTGTCTCGCCTGCTGAAACGCCTGTCTCGCCTTGTGATAGGTCGTGACTTTGGTCTCCTCGATCATCCGCTTGGCCGTCTCTTCACCCTTGAGTCTCAGGGTGAGGGCGACGTCCGCGGCAGCGAAGACCTCCTGGTAGAGCTGCTCGAGGTGCTCGAGGACTTCGGTCAGCGATTCGTCGCGGGTCGAGAAGGAGCGCAACCATTTCCCAAAGCTGGTCTGGCCCGAATCTTTGAGACCCGTGAAGGGCTTGTCTCGAAAGATGCTCTCCTCGACCGCCTGAAACCAGTGGTCGAACTCCGACTCGAAGCGAATCAGCTCCGAAGATACTTGCTCCTTGATCTCGCGTCCCGATTGGACGCCGACCCGGTGGGCGAAGTCGTACAGAGTGACGGGCTGATTTTGGTAGCGAACCACCCCGATCAACCCTGGGACGTCGCAGGGAACCGTCGATACCGGTTCTGAGTCTTGGCAGATCGACAGGACGTTCTTGATGCTCAAAGCGTAGAGAGTTTCGTTGAGCCAGAACGTAAACGTGCTGATATTTTGATCTTGTGGATCAACCAGGTGCTCGATTCGCGGGTCCATCCGGGTCACCTTCCTTCGCGTCTCAGACTCCCTTCCCTATCGACTGTTGCCCCGGTCGATCTGAAGCGCTAGCTCCCGGCTCCGTAAGACCTAACAATCAGCCCTTAGAGTGCTTTGCGTTTGAGGCTGCAGTTGGGATTGGGGCGCGTCGGGGCCCGCGACGGCGTGGGTCGAATTGACGTTTAGGTCGCGAGAATCGACGAGTATGACTTCTCGGGCGGGCTGCTAAGTCAAAAACTGAATTGATCTTCTAGGGGGAGATCCTATAATCCTCGCCCTTTGGCGCCGAATTTATAGCGCCGCCAGTGAAAGGAACCTTAACGTCCTATGGCAGTTGCAATAAGAATGCAGCGAAACGGAAAAAAGCACCGGCCCTTTTACCGAATCGAAGCGATCGAGCGTCGCAATTCGCGGGACGGCAGGAGCCTTGAGACTCTCGGCACCTACAATCCGTTCGCCGGCAATCCCGATGAACGCGTGAAACTTAAGCTCGATCGCATCCAGCACTGGATCGATCAGGGCGCCCGTCCTTCCGACGCTGTCAGCGCTTTCCTGCGTAAGGCAAGCATCAAGTGGGAAGCCAAAAAGAGTCGTCGCGCGGTGCAGAGAGCGAAGAAGCGCGCCGAGAAGGCGGAGGTTTAAAGCGCTTCCGCCGAGAAACAAGGGCCATAGTTCGCGAAAGCCAAATGCTCGTGGAAGCAGGATGTTCGCGTGCGAATTGATCTCTTTAGCCTCTTCCCCGAGTTGTTTACGCCGCTACTGACTCGCGGCATGGTCCGAATCGCACGCGAGAAGTCGCTGCTCCGAGTTTGCCTCCACCAGCTTCGAGCCTTTGCGGACGACCGACACGCCTCGGTCGACGAGCGGCCCTACGGCGGGGGTCCCGGGATGATTCTCCGGCCCGAGCCGATTAGCCGGGCCCTCGAGCTAACTCTCGAAGCCGGTAGCGCATCGAGAAAAACAGATCGAGCCGGACCAGACGCCGACGATTCGGAATCCGCGCGGCCCGTGAGATTGCTCGCCACCTGTCCTCAGGGACGCGTGCTCGATCAGGATTTTCTCATAGAGCTCGCTTGCGAACCGCGGATCGCCCTTCTCTGCGGTCGGTACGAAGGGTACGACGAGCGAATTTTTGAGCTCGCCCCGTGGGAGCGCGTCTCGCTCGGCGAATTTGTGCTTTCGGGTGGTGAGATTCCGGCGATGGCGATTGTCGAAGGGATCGCGCGTTTGATTCCTGGAGTTCTCGGCGACGAGAACTCGGCCGAGCGCGACTCGTTTGGAGCTTGGGCGCGGGCGGCGAGCGAAGCCCGATCGCCGGAATCGAGTCGGGACGTCAGCAGGGTAGGTCTCGACCACCCGCACTACACCCGGCCCGAAAGTTATCGCGGGCTCGAAGTCCCCGAGGTTCTGAAGTCGGGGGATCACGGCCGCATCGAAGCCTGGCGAAAGCGGATGGCCTCGATCGCGAGTGAGAAGCGAAGAGATTAGCAGACCAAGGTCGAATGGAACTCAGATCGAACGGAACCCAGTCCCGTTCGAAGCGAGTGAAGAAACAGTCGAAATGAGAAAGTTCCGATGAGCAAGCTCCTAGAAGAGTTCGAAAAGGCTCAGCTCAAAGAAGTCCCGACCTTCCAAGTCGGCGACACCGTCGACGTCCACGTGCGGATCGTCGAGGGTAACAAGCAGCGGATTCAGGTCTTTACCGGCACGGTGATCAGCCGCAAGGGCCCGCTCAATCGAGAGCACTTTACGGTCCGCCGTCTGGTTGCGGGCGAAGGGGTAGAGCGCGTTTTCCCGATTCACTCCCCGTGGATCGAAGAAATCAAGGTTCGGCGTCCGGGTAAGGTCCGGCGCGCCAAGCTCTATTACCTGAGGGATCGCGTGGGTAAAGCCACCAAGGTCAAAGAGCGCATGGTTTCGCACAAGCCGAAGTAATTCCATTTGAAATGGGCGCTCCTTTGCTCGGGTTTGAATCTGGCGGACGAGTTGGCGAGAGTCTAGACCCCCCGGTAGTGCCCTTCAAAAGTTCGTTGAACTATTAACGCCCTCCCCGACAGGTCCCGCGTCGTCCGGTCCCGGCGTCGGCTCGCGTTCCCGCAACTTTTCGAACGACTCCTTGACCGACCTTGGTTGCTGCGTCTCGCCCCTAGCAGCCCGCCCGAAAACTCATTCCGCGCGGGAGGCCGAGCTTCCTTCGCC
>CAYZYD010000460.1:0-3912 GCA_964482505.1 uncultured Planctomycetia bacterium
ATGTCTCGTGAGGACGCACTGGAGGCGTTAGAAGCCCTTCAGGCTGAAATAGGCTCTGCCCCTCTCAGCTATGACGAAATTCAATCCATTACTGCAGAGTCCAGAGATCGATGCCCGGATGTGTAGTTGACGCGAATGCCACGATTACGTGGCTTTTTAAGGAAGAGCGAACTCAGGAGCTTCCCGAGGACTTTTCGCAGTATTCATTCCTTGTCCCGTGGTTATGGCGCGTCGAGGTAACCAACGTCATTTTGGTCGCAGAACGCCGCAAGCGCATTACAGCCTCGCAAGGAACGCGGTTTCTGCAGATCCTTGACGCTTTGGAAGTCGACGTGGTGGGAGAGTCGCTTCAAAGGCCGCTTGAGACACTGGCTCACCTTGCCCGCCCCCACCAACTGAGGGCCTACGATGCGCTCTATCTTGAGATTGCGCTGTCCTCGGGGCTTCCGCTGTGCACGTTTGACAATGGGTTGCGAGATGCGGCAAAGCGGCTCGACGTCGAATTGGTCGTGGAGCGGGCTTAGTTTCTTGCGCTGTGCGCCCTGCCGTCGGCCAGTTGGCCCCACGTTATCCCTGGTGCGGGTCTGGTTTGGTAAGACCGAGGTGGGAGCTCTTCCCCTGCTCCCATTTATATCGGGGTCCGTCACCTACTTCCCCGGGGTGGCGGGCCTATTTTTATGCGCCAAGAAATCCACTATCTTGCTAGCAGTATAGCGTGCTAGCGATATAGCTTGTTAGTCCTTAAAATGATCGTTGAGGATCGAATTTGCACCTCTGACGCCGCCAGCGTCCGTCCTCCCGCTTCGCAGCAGCCGTGGGCCCATCGTCCCGACTACCGGATGCAGTCTCGGCCGGCTCGCTTGGCTTTGTAGAGGCGATCATCGGCGACGGTCACGAGGTCTACTGCGGTCATGTTAGTCGCGTGCTCGGCGATGCCGATCGAGACGGTGCAGGGGATCTCCCGGCCGAGGTAGTTGAACGGCGCGGCAACGATATTGTGGCGGACCCGTTCGGCGACCTTGTGCGCACCTTCGAGGTTGGTCTGGGGCAGGATAATCGCGAATTCGTCCCCGGCGTAGCGGGCGGGGAGGTCGGTCGCGCGGAGGGCGTTATTCATGCGCCCGGCGAGCTCGGTCAAGATCGTATCGCCCGCGAGATGGCCGTAGTGGTCGTTGATCGACTTAAAAGAATCGATGTCGAGCAGAATCACACAGAGCGAATCCTCATAGCGGCGGGTCCTGAGGATCTCGCGGGTCAACATGTCGTAGAACGTGGAATAGTTGTAGAGCCCGGTGAGGCCGTCGCGCGTCGCGCGCGAGCGGAGTTCGGAGAAGAGTTGGGAATTACGCAGAAAGGCGGTCACCCAGGTTGAAGCGAGCTCGAGGCTGCGCCGAGTTTCCGTTCCCTCTTCGGGCGGTCGAGACCGGAGCGCTGAGAGATTGAGAAAGCCGTAGAGCTGCTCCTCGTACTGGAGGGGAAGGACGATGCAGGAGCGTCCGATCTCAGAGTCGGGTCGATCCCGAACCAGGCCGTGCTCCTGCCGAAAGGCCTCGCTGTCGGGGACAAAGAGCGGGCTCTGATTGAGAGCCGCGATCCCCATGAAGGACTCTTCGGGAAGAACGATGCGCGGGGGCTGTCCGGTGGCGCTGCGAATCGACTCGGGGAACGAGCTCTCGTGAACCGGCGCCGGCTTGGGTTTGAGGAGATCGCGGAAGAGGATCGCCTCGGGGAGGTCTTCGGCACTCCGGGCCGCCGCAAGTTGGAAGAGCGCTTCCTCGCCTTCGGCGTTGAAGCCCGCCAGATAGAACGAGACGCGCTCGGCTTCGGTGAATTCCGAGAAGTAGCGCAGGATCGCGCGCGCCGATCGGTGCAGATCGAGGTCGTCGGGCTTGATCTCCGTAAAGAGGCTCGCGAGCTTCTCGAGCAGGGCCCAGACGCTAGTCTCAATTCGTTTCGCCTCATCTCCCAATCGATGCTCCTCATTCGAACCCGCGCTTGGGCTCGGCTCTCTCCGCGGCTTTGGGCAGGCCGCGAAACTCTCTCGGGCGGGGCTTAACAGTCTAGTCACTTCGAAAGGCAATTATTAGCGCCTTTTTGACCGCTCCGGTCACTGCCTCGAGGGTCGAGGTAGCGTGCCGGCCTCGAGCTCCAATCGGGTTGGGCTCGGCGACCACGTAGTGCCCACTCAGAGCCGAGATTCGAGCTCGATTCGAACCAGAAATCCTGAGCCTTCGGCCGGATTTGTCGGGTAAACTCCGGACTCTTCGGCCAATTGTTTTTGGCGCTAGCGATTCTGCGACCGGTTCTCTAGAACGATACCATTCTTTGAGACTCCGGGCGAATTTGCGACACGACCCCCGAGGCAGCTATCCGGGTGCCCGGTTCGGGCGCGGTCCCCGGCTCCGGGTGGCGGCGCGAGCGCGCGGCCCCTTGATACGACCAACCGTCAATTGATGACCAGACGATTCCAGCAGGAGGCGAATCCGAGAGCGATGAGAATCTACGAGAACATTTTAGAGACAATCGGGAACACCCCGCTCATCAAGGTGAATCGACTGATGCAGGATTATCAGGGATTGACCCTGATCAAGCATGAGGCCTTTAACCCCGGGGGGAGCATCAAAGACCGTATCGCCGTGCACATGGTCAATGCGGCCGAGCGCGACGGACGGCTCCAACCGGGCGGGACGATTATCGAGAACACCTCGGGTAACACCGGTCTCGGACTTGCGATCACGGCCGCCGTCCGCGGCTACAAGACGATCTTCACCATGCCGGACAAAGTCGCTCCCGAGAAGTCGGCGCTGCTCAAGAGCTTTGGCGGCGACGTCCGCCTCTGTCCGACCGCGGTTGAACCCGACCACCCCGATTCCTATTACTCGGTCGCTAAGCGACTCTCAGAAGAGGTTGAAGGCGCGTTCTACCCCAACCAGTACTTCAACGACGCCAACCCCGAGACGCACTACGTCTCGACGGGCCCCGAGATCTGGCGGGACACCGACGGAAAGGTGACCCACTACGTGGCCGGTATGGGGACCGGGGGGACGATCAGCGGTACTGCGAAGTACCTCAAAGAGCAGAACCCCGACGTGCAGGTGATCGGCATCGACCCGATCGGCTCGATTTACGCCGAGTATTTTCGGACCGGAGAAATCGGCGAGGCGCACACCTACAAGATCGAGGGCGTGGGCGAAGACATCATGCCGTCGACGATCGACTTCAACTTCATCGACGACGTCGTGCAAGTGACCGACCGCGACGCCTTCCGGATGGCGCGCCGGCTCGCGCGCGAAGAGGCCATCTTCACGGGCAGCTCGGGCGGCATGGTCATGGTCGGCGCCCTCGAGGTCGCAAAGCGCCTCGGCCCCGACGATGTCATGGTCGTTCTCATTCCGGACACCGGCGAACGCTATCTCTCCAAAGTCTTCAACGAAGATTGGCTCAAGGAGAACCAGCTTGTCGACCCCGGCCTCGCCTACACCGCTCGCGAAATTGTCGCGCGCAAGAAGGCGCCCTTCGACGAAACATTGACGATCTCGCCCGCCGCGAGCGCGCGCGAAGCGATCACCTTGATGCGCGAACGCGACGTCTCACAACTCCCCGTGGTCGAAGATGGGCAGGTCATCGGCGGCCTGCGCGAAGCGGGCGTGATCGAGCTCCTCCTCAAAGGCCCGGAAGCGACCGATCAATCGGTCCGCCATGTGATGGAGAAGCCCTTCCCCGTCGTCGAGGAGTGGACCCCGGCCGAAGAGATCTATCAGCTTCTGACCCAAGGCTACCCGGCGGTCCTCGTCCCCTCGGACACCGGCGGCTTCCGGCTGATCTCAAAGTGGGATTTGATTCACACGATCAGCGGCGGGCGCTAGTGTCCTGTTCGGAAAGTTCGAGTGAGAACTCGGCGAGCCATTCGGC
>CAYZYD010000461.1:0-3904 GCA_964482505.1 uncultured Planctomycetia bacterium
CCCCCAATAAAATCCCGAAGGATTTCCTCCCCCCCAACCACCAAGCTCCAATGAAACCCAATCAGAGATAAGCGATGCCCAAACCCCACGCTCACAACGACAAACCGGTCGTCCCGCGACAAGCCGATCTCAAGTTGGCTCGTCGCGTCGCGTGGGGTGACCGAGAAGCGGTCGCGACTCTCTGCGAACAACTCGCCGATCCTCTCTACCGTTTTGTCTATTACCGGCTCGACGGCCGTGTTCACGAAACCGAAGAAGTCGTTCAAGAGACCATGCTCAGCGTCCTCAAAGCGATCAAATCTTACCGCGGCGAATCGACACTCTTCACCTGGAGCTGCGCTATCGCAAAGCGCCACGTCGCCAAATCGAGGCGGCAGAGGTCGCGAGCCCGGCTAGCCGGAGTGCTCGAAGAGATGGAGGGGACGATCGACCGACTATTGCTCCAGATCGACGAGCTGCCGCTCCCCGACGAGGTCCTCGAACTCGAGGAGACCCAGGACATCGTCGGAGCTACCCTCGCCACCTTGCCGCTCCACTATCAGCAAGTGCTCGCCGACAAGTATGTTTCTAGCGAACCCGTCCAAGAAATCGCACGCAAGCGAGGTCTCTCCGCCAAAGCGGTTGAGTCGACTCTGACCCGCGCACGTTTGGCGTTTCGACACACCTTTAAACTGCTGACTCAAAGGCTGGCCGAGGGGCGTTCCGAATGAGCGACAACAACCCTCTCGACCCCAGAAACCAGTCCCCAGAATTTGGCTCGATCGGTGAAGAGAATCTCGCCCGGTTGATGCGAAAGCATCGAGAGGTTCGGCCTTCGCCGCTCTTTCAGCGCCGGCTCCTGGTCGAACTCGAGCGCACCCAGAGTCGGTTGCAACGGGGTCAGCAAATTCGTCGAGGAATGGTCGCAGCTGCAGTGCTGTTGGGGGTCTTATCGTTACTGTTTGCGTGGGGAACAGACACGAATCAAGTCGTGATCGAATCGACCCGCGGTTATGTCAAAGAGGTGGCGATGCCGTGGCGGAATCTCGAACCGGGGCGCGAGCGTCTCGATCGCCCGCTTTCAATCGCGAGCTCTGCTCACGCGGGAATTGATATTCACCTCGAGTCCGAATGTCAGCTTGCGCTCTCGCCCGAGAGCTTTTTGAAAATCGGCGAACCGATAGCAGCCGGCCCACTGACAACCGAGATCGAACTCGCTCGCGGCCGGCTTGTGGTCAGAAGCGAAGATTCAGTCGCGGTGGCCACGCCGATTGCTCAGGTCAATGTCCGCAACGCGGAAGTTCGAATCGCGGTGGAAGTCTCGCCGCCGATCGTTCCCGCGGATCAGGAGTACGCAATGAATCGCAAGGTAACGACGGGAATCGTCGCAGGAGTGTTTGTCGCCGTCACGGTGACCGTCCTTTCCCAATTCAACAACAGCGAAGTGACAGTAGAACCCGACGGCAGTCCCGAGCAGCGGTCTGAGCTGGCTATGGGTTCGACCGAGCAACTGAATGGACAGGTGGGGTCGCCCCACGGAACCAGTTCACCGGCTGACGCAAAGTCGAGCGAGAGAAGGGCCCTCGATCAACTCTTGCTCGATTCACTTGGTGATAAAGTTACGAAGCGAAAGCTACCCGGAGTTCTCTTCGGACCGAAAGGTGACGTGATCGAGGGAGCCCTGGTTCAATTCACAGCAACCGCGGCCGAGTCAAACGCGATGGCCAACGGTCTAGAGACCGAGTCCCAACCATCACCATTCACCGCGGAAGCCTCAACAGACGAGGAGGGGCGGTTCGAGCTTGGGATCCCCGACGATTGTTCCGGCGGAACCATCGCGGTGACTCAAAACCGATACCAACCGCTCCGCCACGATTGGCTCGCCCCCGAGGATCAGACGGAGGGTGAAGCCCCGTTCGAGCCGATAGAACTGACGCTCACTTATGAGACTGCGATTACCGGAGTCGTCATCGACGCCGAAACCGGCGAACCTCTGTCTGGAAGCCTGGTCGGTATTCAGTACTTCGTCGATCCCTACCGGCGGGGCAATGCCCAAATCGAGACCTTTACGAACCCTGACGGAAGCTTCTACTTTGGAGGGCTCAAGCCGGGGAACTATTTCGTTTGGGGCTATTGTCGCGGCTACGTCCGGTCGCAAGAGATCAAAGTGAAACTCGCTGAGGGTGAACGCACGGAAGCTCTCCGCCTCGAAGTCAAGCCGGGCACCGAGCTCGAAGGAGTGGTCTTTGATAAGGCAACCGGGCGTGCCGTCGAAGGGGCGGTTGTCTACGCTCCGCTCGGTCACCTACCCGGTACCGTCGACTTCATCAAGCGGACCGAAATCGACGGTCGTGTTCAGAACGCGGATCGGACCGGCGCCGAAGGCGGATTTCACCTGCGCGATCTCAATGAGGGACGCGTGCTCATCCGAGTGCTCCACCCGGACTTTATGCCACTCGACACTTGGGTTGACCTCAAAATGGATGAGGTGCTTTCGAAAGAGCTCGGGTTGAGTCAAGGGACTGGTTTTCGAGGCGTCATCCTTGACGCGGATTTTAACCCGCTCGTGGGATCGCAGGTAATCGCTATCACCCTGTCGATGAATCCTGCCGCCTCGACGGTCAGTATCGGAGTGGCCGATAGGGAGGGTGAATACGAGATCCCCCAATTGGCTCCCGGGCCGTACATCCTTGTCTTGATAGAGAAAATCCTCGACGGTGAGGGCTTTCGCGAGGGGAAAGTGCAGATGTCCCACTTGTCGGCCGCTCAAGACACCGTGGTCGACTTCGCTCCGCAGCGCGATCTCGCCATCCTCACCGGACGCTTGACCAATCCTTCGGGAGAAGCCCTCGCGGGCTATAACATCACTGCGTTCCGACTCGAAGACCCGGAAGACATGGGAAGCGATTGGAGCTTTGAAGCCGAAAACACCGACGAAGAGGGCTACTACGAGATCGGCAACCTCGAGCCGGGCCATTACTCGATCTCGGTGGGTCGGGGCGGGGTCGACCAAGCCGTCGTCAAGTCGCTCATCATCGACGAGGTTAAGGAATACACCGCAGATCTCGTCTACACAAATCTCAAGCTGACCGGTCGCGTCGAAAACGATCAAGGCGACCCCATCGCCTCCGCCGAAGTCATCGTTTTGAAACCAACGGATGGCGAGACGACCTTTGCGGGTCGCGCTGTCACGGTCGAATCCGGCGACTATGCGATCGGCGGGTTACTTCCCGGAAAGTACTACGTGACCGCACGCGCCGACGGTTACGCCCCGGCCCCGACCCAGACTTTTGAACTCGACGAAATCGAAAAGAGAGGCGCCCAACTAACCCTCAAAAAGGCCCGCGGCGCCCGCGTCGTCGTCACCGTTCTCGACAGAAACAGCGAGCCCCTCGAGGGCGCCGTCGTTTTGCTTCAGGACTCAAGCGGCGAAACCGTGAACCAGGGAATCATGCTCAAGACGGACTCAAACGGAGTATACGAATACGGCAGCCTCCCCCCCGACCGCTACACCGCCAAAGTCCAACTCCCCGGTCAACCTCCGTTTAATTCCCCCTTCGAAGCCAAAGTCGGAGAGCTCACCAAAGTCGAACTCCGCCAACCCTGACAGCGATCCAGTTCAACCCATGCCGTAGTCAACCCTTCATTCTAGCAAACCCCATCAAAGGCACTTCCAACCCTAACCAACTACTCGTCGGGTCCCGCCCCAACAACCGGACAAGCCGTGGGCCAACGATATCGTACCGGGCGTCGAAAGGTTCCATTTTGACCGTCGTCAGGGCGAGTTTGGAAAGACGCCCGCCAAGATCGGTTAACTTCAGCGCGGACAACGGCGGAAGGCTTTCCGATCTCGCGGCTTCGCGCCACAAATGATAGAGCGCCCGCGCGTCCGCAGGTTGGATTTCGCGAGCTTTTCTAATTTCTC
>CAYZYD010000462.1:0-3882 GCA_964482505.1 uncultured Planctomycetia bacterium
GGTTGGATCTACGGGCGCGGCTTGGGGAATCTGACCCTCGGGTATCTCGGTCAGCGAGTCGAGCGGAAGCCTGAGACCCATCGGCGAATCTCCGGGGAGAAGAAAGAGGTGCTCGCTACGGACTGGCCACGGCCCGGTTTGCCAAGGCACCCCGCTTCCGAACACTTCAGGCTCGCGCAATGGAACGATGTAGCCGACCGGAACATCGAGCCCTCGTTCGAAGAGCCTCGCCATCCGCCGACGCTCCTCAGCCGTGTTGGCCCGGCTCGATCCAGCTTTGACATACGGGGGAAGACGCCCCTCTTTCCAGGCGTAGTACATCGCGTCTTCAAACGCGGGAGCAATATGTTGCGCGGGCACGCCGATCACTTGGCATAGTCGCTCGGTGAATCGCCGCGCCTCCTCGGGGCCGTCGTCACGATCTTCTGCAAGCGGAGGAACGAGCGACGGGTCGTGCCAGATCGGCTGGCCGTCGACTCGCCAGTAGCAGCCGAACGCCCAGCGCGGCAACGCCTCTCCGGGATACCACTTCCCCTGTCCGAAGTGCAAAAGCGCATGCGGGGCGAAACGATCCCTCAGCCGACGCACGAGTTCATCGGAGAGGCGCCGCTTGTGCGGCCCGGTAGCGGTGAGATTCCACTCTTCTCCGTCCATATCGTCGATCGACACGAAGGTCGGCTCGCCACCCATCGTCAGCCGGACGTCGTCTTGGTTGAGTCGGGCGTCCACCGCGTGGCCGAGCCGCTCGATCGATCGCCACTGCTCTTCGGTGTAGGGCTTGGTAACTCGCGGGTCTTCGTGAATTCTCGTGACCGACATCGAGAAATCAAACTCGACTTCGCACTCGTCCACCCCGCCGCTAATTGGAGCGGCGCTGGTCGGGTGAGGGGTCGCGGCGAGCGGAAGATGCCCTTCTCCGGTCAAGAGACCCGAGGTCGGATCCAACCCAACCCAACCCGCCCCGGGCAAGAAGACTTCGCACCAAGCGTGCAGATCGGTGAAGTCGGAGGTCGCGCCCGCAGGGCCCTCGAGCGGTTTTTCGTCGGGCTTGAGTTGAATCAGATATCCCGAGACAAAGCGGGCGGCGAGCCCGAGTCGACGAAGGACGTCACACATCAACCAGGCGGAATCGCGGCAGGATCCGCGACCGATTCTGAGCGTCTCTTCGGGAGCTTGAATTCCCGGCTCCATGCGGATCAAGTACTCGACGCGATCGAGAACGGCGCGGTTTACGGCCACCAGCAGATCGATACTTCGCATGCTTTGAGTATCAAACTGCGCCACGAGTTGTTCGACTCGCGTCGTCACCTCACCGACTTCGAGGTAGGGCGTCAGTTCGCGCCGAAGGTCGGCTTCGTACTCAAACGGAAAGTCTTCGGAGTCGGGCTCGACAAAGAAGTCGAATGGATTGATCGTGGTCAAGTCGGCGACCAAATCGACTTCGACCTCCAACCGATCGACCACCTCGGGAAATATCAATCGCGCCGCGAAGTTGCCGAACGGGTCCTGCTGCCAATTGATAAAGTGTTGGGCTGGACGGACGGTCAGCGAGTAGCTCGGTACGGGAGTACGGCAATGCGGAGCCGGCCGCAGCCGAACGACTTGAGGTCCGAGATTGACGCGTCTGTCATACTGATAGACGGTGCGATGATTCAGATTCACCCGAATCGTCATGAGAGGGTCTCCTCGCGCAAGGCGGTCAGACGGGGGCCGATCAACCTTGACTCTGCCCGGTGGTGGTGGGGTCGATAGCCTCGCTACCCAGCCCCGGCTTGTGTTCATCTTCGAGGGGTTCGAGCGCGAAGAATGCCTCAAAGATCTCATCGCCCACTTGATTGATTTTTGACTGCAAAGCGTCGACGAACTCGTGCAAGCCGTGGTCGACAATGGCCTGCACGCTGGTAAATGCGAGCTCTGCACAGACTTTGCCGAGGGTCTGTTCGGCTGAGATCGAAAATTCTCCGAGCGGGCAACCGGTGATCGAGTGCAGCGACCGGTTGGCTTCTGCCAGACAGTGATTGACGGCTCTCGGGAAGCGCCGGTTCAACACCATAAAGTCAACCACGTTGTGAATCGTCACGTCATGGTGGAGTTTCCGGTACATCTCAAAACCTGAAACCGAGCGTAATAAGCTCGACCATTGCAGATAGTCGATCGGCGTGTTCACGTCGTTAGGAGTGGGGAGCAGGGTGTAGTACTTGACGTCGAGGAGTCTCGAAATCTGATCCGCTCGTTCGAGTTGACGCCCGAGATTTGCGAAGTGCCAGCCGTGGTCGCGAGTCATGGTCGAGTCGGTCAGCCCGTTGAGCTGCATACACTGTTGCATGATCGATCGAAAGAAGTCACTCGGGGACCGCCACGGCTGCCCGGCGCGTGTCTCCTGCTGAAACCACTGGTAAAGATTGTTGAGACTTTCCCACATCTCAGAGGAAATCGTCTCCCGGACCGATCGTGCGTTCTCGCGCGCCATCCGGATGAGCTGGGTCATCGAGTTCGGATAGTCCTGCGAAAGCACCAAGAACTCCATCACCGACTGAGAGTCGGCGATCTGGTAGTCGCTGAAGAATCGCTCCTGCTCACCGGTCACGTAAACAAGCGGCTCCCATTGGCGCTGGGCCGCGGTCGGTACGTCGAGGACAAAATCTCGGGTAACCTCGATAAAGCGCGCAAGATTCTCGGTGCGTTCGAGATTGCGAGACATCCAGTAGATCGAATCGGCTACTCGGCTGAGCATCAATTCTCCCCGTCCATCGCCACAACCCAGGTATCCTTCGAGCCGCCACCTTGCGAGGAGTTGACGACGAGTGAACCCTTGCGCAGGGCGACCCGAGTCAAACCACCCGGCATGACCCAGATATCTTCTCCGTACAATATGTACGGTCTCAAATCGACGTGACGACCTTCGAAGAGAGGATTGGGCGTGTCTGCCTCGACAATAGTTGGCGCTCGGGACAACGTGATCACCGGCTGCGCGACGTAGTTGCGCGGAGTCGCTTTGATTCGGTTGGCAAACTCGGCTCGCTCCTCGGCGGTCGAGGCGGGACCCATGAGCATCCCGTACCCACCGGATTCGTTGGCCGGCTTCACGACGAGCTCTTCTAAGTGATCGAGTACGTACTTGCGGTCGTCTTCTCGAATGCATAGATAAGTCGGCACGTTGGCGAGTATGGGCTCTTCAGACAAGTAATAGCGAATCGCCTCGGGTATGAATGCGTACATGACCTTATCGTCGGCCACACCACCCCCAGGGGCATTCGCGAGAGCCACGTTGCCGCGCCGGTACGCGCTCATAAGCCCGGGTACCCCGAGCATCGAATCGGAACGGAAGACAGTGGGGTCGAGAAAGTCGTCATCGATCCGCCGGTAAATCACGTCGACTTTCTCAAATCCTCCCGTGGTGCGCATGTAGACGAACTCATTCTGCACGACGAGATCTCGCCCCTCGACCAGCTGGACTCCCATCTGCTGAGCCAGGAAGCTGTGCTCGTAGTAGGCAGAGTTGTAAATTCCCGGGGTCAATACCACCACGCAAGGCTCGGCGACGCGACGAGGCGCGAGGTGAGCAAGAGCTTCGTAGAGGCGGGCCGGATAGTCACCCACAGGCTTGATCTGAGTCGTTGCAAAGAGCTGCGGGAACGAGCGCTTCATCAGCATTCGGTTTTGCAGAACGTACGAAACTCCAGAGGGGGAGCGGAGGTTGTCTTCGAGAACGTAAAGCTCGCCGCTTGCTCCGCGGATGAGATCGGTGCCGGTTATGTGACACCAAATGCCGTGAGGCGGGTTCAAACCGTGGCACTCAGGTCGATAGCTCTCCGCCATCTCGAGAATCGACCGCGGTATCACCTCGTCGTGCAGAATTCGCTGATCATGGTAGAGATCGTC
>CAYZYD010000463.1:0-3873 GCA_964482505.1 uncultured Planctomycetia bacterium
AGGGAGGTCGAGGGCCGGCGATTCTTGCTCGAACTTTTCGAACAGGACACTAGACACTTGTTGCAATCGGCGAGACGACGCGCGACGGTGGCGCTCTCATCCCCAAAATCACCGACCTCAAGTCCTTTCTGGGCGGACTGTGAGTGGCAACGTCTGCCCTCAAGCGGAGGGTCGACGAATCACAATGGAACTCTGAAATGGAATGGCCTCGTGACGGAGCTGACGGAGATTCAAGATCGCTTTATTCAAGAATGGGGACTCTTGGGAAGCGCTTGGGGGATCAATCGGACCCTCGCACAGGTCCAGGCCTATCTGATGATTTCGGAAGAGCCGCGGTCGACCGATGACGTGATGGGGCGGCTTTCAATCTCGCGGGGCAATGCGCACTCCCAACTCAAAGAGCTTCAATCGTGGGGACTCGCTCGCGCGGTTTCGATACCGGGTGATCGTAAGGACTACTTTGAAACCCCGAAAGATCCTTGGAAGCTCTTCGTGATCGTCTGCCGCGAGCGGCGTCGTCGCGAAGTAGCACCGACTCTTGAAGTTCTTGAGAGTTTCGTCGCGGAGGCAAAAGCGGTTCGAACCAAGAGTGGGCGCGCCTTTGCCGAGCAGGTCGAGGCGCTCAGCGACTTCGTGGGCCTCGCCGACCGCGTCCTCGACAAGGTGGGCCGCTCTGAAGAGAACTTCTTTCTCAAGTGGATGCGACGACTGCTCAAAGGTTGAAGGGGGAAGACTCGGGTCGCAATGCGCTTGTGCTCGAGTCTTCAGTTTTGAGATGGGGGACTTCAGGCTTGCGCCTCGTGATTTGTAACGACTGACTTGTTACGCTTGCAACTCGTGACGGGTAACTCTTGATTGAGAAGCGACGAGCCGCAATCGCAGTAGAATTGGCGACTACGGGGTGGCCGCCTTTAAGAAGCTCAAAGCGACTGACCCTGAGGGGTGACCGACCAGCCCACGAGTTCTCTTCCGACCACTCCGAAGAGCGTCTCGAGTTCGGAGGAGAAGGCGAGACCTGAGATCGGGCGACCGAGTGGTTTCGATTGAGCGCGCTTCTCCCCGGTTTTCAGATTCCAAACTATCACCTCGCCTGCTTGGTCCGCGGTGGCGAGCTCGTGACCGTCGACTGAGAGTGATAGCGCCGTCACCGGCGCATGGTGCTCGAGGATCCAGCGCTCGGTCTTCTTCGCGAGCGAGCGGACCTCTAGTCGGTTCGGTTTGAAAATCGGTTGCGCGATAAACCAATCGGCCGAGAAGGCAAGCGGATATCCAAGACCGCGGCCTCCCGCGGACATTTCGTAGATCTTCTCGCCGGTGGCTGCCTCGACCAGACAGTAATCGTCGTTTCAGCCGTCCGCCATCACAAAGACCGCTCGCTCGCCATCCTGAGAGAGTCGTGCCTCCTTGACCTGGCGTGGATCGCGATAGGTTGCCCGGGTTTGAAGGCTGTAGTCGCCCGTGTTCCAAGTCATGATCTCTTTGTCGTCGGTGACTCCGGTCAGGGTGCGGCCATCGCTTGAGAAGACCATCGCCGCAAGGCCGATCTCACCCGATTCAAGTTGCTCGCCCGTAGCAACCTTCCATACAGAAGTCGACTGACCGTCCGAGGTGACGAGGATCTTTGAGTCGTGCGAGAGGGCGAGACTTCGAACCGGTTTCGCATGCGCTTTGATAAGACGAACTGGCTCGAAAGTCGTCCCGATCTGCCAGAGGCGCACTTGGCCCTCTCGGTCTCCGGTGACCAGATGACCGCGACCGAGAGCAAAGACTGTGATGTCGCTGGGATGCGGGTAGCTGCTTGAGGGAAGGAGCCCTCCGATTGTCGGTTCCTCGGCAACCGCCGGCAACGCGATGAGCCCGAGCAAGTAGCAAACGATCTCTAAAGACCGAGTCTTCATTCGGAGTTCCTTCCCGAGGTGTCTGGCCTAAAAAAGACTACCCCAACGTTCCGGTGAGAAACTCGTCCGCGCCGCTCAGTCGGCACAGGTTGAGAAGCAACTAAAATTGCCGGGATAGGTGGGAACGCCACAGCTCGGAAAGGGCACCCGCGGGGGGGGACCGTCGAGAAAGAGATATTCGAGCAGGCTGACCGCGTCGGCGAGATCGAGAAGCGAGTCGTTATTGATGTCGAGCGCGCCGGGGCAGGAGTGGTTGGCGCCGAGAGCGACGACCTCGAGGGTTTGAAAGGCGTCGGCCAGGGTTACCGCCGCGTCACCGTCGGCGTCGCCGCGACGGAAGGGTTGGCAGACATCGAGCAGACCATTGGCGTCGACGTCGGTACTGCCGCTGATCTCGACCGCGTCATCGATTTGATTGCGATTGCAATCGGTGAACGAACCCAGAGTGGGGCGGGCGATAAACAGGGTTTGGTTGGCGCTCCCAGGGCCGACCAGTGTCACTTCGCCGTCTGGCCAGTGGACCACAATCTGATCGTAGCTCGAATCGCTCCGAAGTCCGAAATGCTGGACGTATGGAATCGAAGACTTGAACCCCGATCCCGCCGTGACATACCGCACTTGCTGCCCGAGCTCCGAAGTGACTTCGATGCGCGCACCGACGGCAAAGCGGTTCTCCGGGCCATTGTCGAGCTTCACTTTGAGCCAGTGGTTCGTGGGAGCGGTCTGGTTGAAGTAGATTGCGAGGGGCTCGTTACCCGACTGAACCACGAGGTCGAGGTCGCCGTCGCTATCCAGATCGCCGTAGGTCGAGCAGTAGGAGCCCGGGTAGGAATCGGGCCCGGCGACATCATAGGTGTCGGTGACGTCCACAAACGAAATCGTCCCCACGTTGCGGTAGAGCTTGTTCGGTCCCTGCTGATCGTTGACAAAGAGATCGACCAGGCCGTCGCTATCGAAGTCGAAGAAGTGGCAGCCCCAGGCGTTGTTCCCCACATTCGCGACCCCGGCGGCTTCGGCGACCTCCTCAAAGGTGTGCTGACCCGTACTGAGGAGGAGGCGGTTTCCGATGGCGTCGTTCGTAATAAAGAGATCGGGAAAGAGATCACCGTTGAGATCGGCCACGGTTCCGCCCATAGAATCCATGGCGAGGTCTGCGCCCGTATAGGTCGAGACATCTTCGAAAGCAGTCCCGATGTTTCTAAAGAGACGGTTATGACGCGTTCCAACCCCGTTCCCGCGATCGTTGAGGACGAAGAGGTCGGGTTGGGAATCGAGGTTGTAGTCGACAGCGATCACCGCAAGGGTGTCGTGGGGGTCGTCGACTCCTTTCTCGACGGCCACATCGACGAACTGTCCGCCGCCAAGATTGAAGTAGAGCCGGTTCGGGGTCGAGTAGTTGGCAAGGTAGAGATCGAGCAATCCATTTCCGTCATAGTCTAACCACGCGGAGGCCTCACTTTCGGTGTCGTCCCCAACGCCGGCCGGTAGGGTCACGTCGCTGAAGAAGCCGCCCTCGTTTCGGTAGAGTCGGTTGCTTTCGTTCCAACAGGTCAAGTAGAGGTCGAGATCGCCGTCGTTATCATAATCAGCCGCGGAGACGCCCGAATATTCGTAGCTCGGCGCGATACCGACCGTGCCCGTGGCATCGGTAAACTGGCCCGAACCGTCGTTCCAAAAGAGACCGACTTGACCATCGAATCGACCCAGAGCGAGTAGGTCGATGTCACCATCCCCGTCGAGGTCGTTCGCGAGAAGACCGCGGCCGTATCCGCTACCGGCCAGGGTGAGGTAGAAGACGCCGCGACTAAAGGCCTCCTCGGTAAAAGGTTGGGCGGTGATTGAGCCGGGGATCAGGGCGCAGAGAATCAACGCGATACGCATGGCCAGAGACTTTCTACTCAGAAGTCGAATGCCGACCGTTTGAATTGGCTGAATTGTTTTGTGAAGTTGCCCGAGACGTTAGTTTAGCGTTTTG
>CAYZYD010000464.1:0-3856 GCA_964482505.1 uncultured Planctomycetia bacterium
GGCTCGAATTCTCGACCTCCCGCATCGAAAGCAGTTTTTCAACGGGCTGCTAGCCGCCGCTCCTCAGACCGGAGCGACGGCGATTATCACCGTCAAACCATCGGCTTAGGGTAACGCCGACGCCTCCACCAAGGTCTGGGCCGTGAATCTAACCCAAGGCGTAGATTCTCGCGTCGAATTCTGGAGTCCCGTGAAAGGGGCACAGCTGCGTTTGCCGGCAGCCGGAGGCGACCTCTACAAAGTCGTCGCCCATAATCCGCCCTACTCCGCCGACACACTCGCCGAAGCAACCGTTGGGTTTGTTCCCAACCCTTCGGATCTCGCGAAGCCCGATTTCATTTTGAGCCAGATCACGGGTCCGATCACTCAAGATGCCCAGGGCGACTACCATGTCATCGGTCTGGTCGGTGCAATCGACGACGAGTCCTTTCCGGTCACGGTCACTCTTCCCGAGGCAACTCCGAGCAGCGTGACTCTGACTGCCCTTCCGAATGAGACGAAGAGTAACACTCCTTTCGATCTGGTAGTTCCCGGTAGCTACGAAGGTGAAAGAGTCAATCTTCGCGTCACCGATTCGGCGGGTAACTGGCAAGAACTCCACTACAAAGTGGGGGTTGCCGTGACTCCCGCCGCCCACAACTTTTCTCATCTTAACTACCCCTCGTCCGATCAAATGCCCGCTGAGATTAATTCAACTCACGCTCAAGTGGGGAGTGTCCTTCTAAAGGGACGAGAGTTTGTCACTTCCCAACCGCTCCTATCGACCAGCGCGGGCATTCTGGATCTTGCGATGACCCTTCATTACCGGAGCGGACTCACTCACGATGGCCACTATGGTAAGAATTGGGACTGGAACCTCGACATGCGGCTCGAGCAGCAGGCGGGGTCCGTTTTCCACTGGTATGACGGCATGGGGAAACGATTTACTTTCGATAACCCGATCATGCTCAATGGGACGACCTTGGCTTTCGAGTCCCCCCCGGGCCTTCCCTTACGACTGGTTCTTCTCACAAGTAACGAGTTTCAGCTCCAAGCCGACAATGGCACTGTCTACTGTTTTGAGCTTGGAAGTCAGCTCGTAGATGCGATTCAAGATCACTACGGGAATCGCATCGAGCTGATCCGGAACATCGACGACGTCATTGTCGAGATTGTTGACGAGGAAGATCGCCGTTACTCTGTGAACTGGTTCGACCACGGTGGTTCGTTACGACTTGCAGAGATCAAAGACTACACTGGGCGCAGTGTGGAGCTAGACTACGACTCTGAGGGACGTCTCGTTTCTTTGACTCGACCCGATGGCGAGTCTTACATTTACACATATGACGGCAATTCGGCTCGCATTAGATCGATCTTGGATGCCGATAGCGAAGTTGTCGTCGAGAATGGGTACGACAGCGCGGGCCGTATTGAACACCAAAAGACTCCACATAATCTAGCCAGCGGGACTCAGATTGATTTCGTACCGGTTACATCACCCGAGTTCTCGGACGAGGAAGTTGAAGTTCACGTCCCCTACGGAGCCACCTCCCCAGCGGTGACTCGGTTTGGGTTTTCGTCAGCTACGGGCACTCTGGATTATGTGCGTTACTACAGAAACCCAGAAGATCGCAACGGATCAAACGGCTATCCGGGATTGCAAGACCCGCTTTGGTGGGAAATGCAATACGAATACGACTCCCTTCTCCGCTTGACACGCTCCTATGCTCAGGAGGAGGGTGATCCGCGTCAGTTCGTCAAGACTGATCTTACTTACGAATCGACGACTGATATCGATCCTCGGAAAAACTATCGGCTTGCGGGTCGGCTTGTTCATGGAGCGCAGCCTACCGAAGACCGCCTCACCCAATATATCTACACGTCCGACGGGTTTTGGCCGGACAAAGTCATTGATCCCGGGGGCTATGAGACCAGTTTCGATTACGACCCTGGGGGGCAAGTACTTCGTGCTGAACTTCTTAGTGTAACTCAGGGCGGGACCTCTCAAACCTACGACGTAGTATCCGAGTACTCTTATGACTCTCGCGGACGTCTCATCGAGAGCTGGGACCCGAACCGTTCCGGGGTACAGGCTCCAAGCTTGGTCCTTTCCTACTACTCAGGTGGACTTCAGGAAGGGCGACTACAGTCACGGTCGCTCCAAGATGCCAACGGCCAATACCCGATCACCGAGAGCTACGCCTACGACGAGTTAGGCAATGTGACTCAAGTCACGAGTCCTACGGGGCAAGTGACCACAATGGAGTATGACGAAATCGGACGGTTGATTCGGGTCCTCGATCCTCCGGTTCAGCGCACTTTGCCAGGTGCGTCGGGATTCATGCAGGGAGAGCGGCAGTTTCACTACCTCGGTGACCGTCTCCAAGAGGTTTGGGAGAAGCTCGATTCTGCAGACGGCTCCATTCCAGCCCATCCCTGGCGAAAGGAGACCAACTACTTTGACAGCTATGGCCGATTGGCGGCCGTCGAAAGTGATCTTCAAGAATTCGGTGCTACTCTCGAGCGTGCTCGCACGGAGTATTCTTACAACCCGCGCGGCGACGTAGTCGAAGTGAAGCAGATCAATGGGCGTGAGCCTTCCAGTCCCGAGTTTATCTCAAGCCGTGTGCTCTACGACGCACGGGGGTTCTTACTCTGTCAGATTCAAGACCCTGGTTATAGTCAGTCTTCTGACAGTGGGGATGAGATTAGGAGTTGGCAGCGCTACGACGTGTTAGGGAATGTACGTCAGAGCTTCGCTCCGGGGCAGACTAAATCGGTTACCTATAACTACGACGTTTTTGGTCAGACTGAGTCTAGTGAGACTGAGCTGATCAATCTGGGAATCGGGAAGAGCAGCGCTCTTAGTAGCGACGGCAATGAGGCTGTTCAAGGTCGCATTCGAGAAGAGTGGGATTACGACAAAAGAGGATTGATTGAAGCCTATCGCCGAAAGACCCAGAGCGCGACTGAGCCCACGACATGGCTAACGGCGCATGAAGCTCGGTACCTCTACAACAGCGCTAGGCGACGTATCAAAATCCTTGAAGCAAGGGAGTTTGACCCCGACCCTCAGGACCCAACGGACTACGATGAATCGTTTTTTGACTTCTATCCCGGAGGTCAGATTTGGAAGACCTACAGCCAAATCGATTCGAGCAAGTTTCGAGAGACAGTTCTCGACGACTATAACCGAATCAATTTGACTGAAGATGCGGCCCAAAACGTTCGCGATTACGAATACGACTTGTACGGTCGCCTAAAGAACGTTTACTGGAAGCCGTATGACGAGTTAAGTCAGTCTGGAGCTGACTCCTATCGCACCGAATATATCTATGATGAGCTCGATCGTCGGCGCATCGTCAAGAATTACGGTTTAGTCGGTGGAACGGCCGATGTCACCGGGGCGCGGACCTTCTACGACGGTGCTGGCCAAGTTGTCAGGCAAGACGATTACAACTTCACAACATTCGAAACAGGAATGATTAGCCAATACGATTTTTCTCCAGGCGGTTTGCTGATTGAGAAGAGAGTTGGTAAGGCCTTCAGTTCGCTTCAATCGTATTACAAGACAGATTACGAGTACGATCCCTATGGTCGACAGGTTGTCTCGACGCTTAATCAAACGGGGGGCAATCCGGGTCGCAGTTCTTACTTTAGCTACGACGCACTGGACCGGATGCGAGTTGCTACTCATCCACCGAGATCCGGAGTTGGGCGCACAACCGAGTACGTCTACAAAGCAAACAAGTTAGACATCGACTACCGCTCGAACGTTATAGGCACTCATGACCACTTCGAGAACAACACGATTGGCCAGCTTCTCGAAGTTCGAGTCGACAAGACCACTGCCCCGAGTTACGTGCAAGGTCCCGAC
>CAYZYD010000465.1:0-3848 GCA_964482505.1 uncultured Planctomycetia bacterium
CCTCGGCGGAGAATGATTGAACGGGATCTTCTTCTAGAAGCGTGTATGCCTTATCAAGGGCTCCGGCGAAGCCAGCAAACATCGGCGGTAATTGAATCTCGTCTTCGACACTCTAGAGGGTGATCGGGACGTCGAAGACCGGAATGCCGTCGGTATCGACGAGTCGTCCCGAAAGCTGGGCTCCGGTGCCAAAGTAGATGACGACGTTTTCGGTGCCGGTTTGAACTGCGGGCAAAATAGTCTCAGCGCCCGCGGGGTTTGTCGCAACGAGATTGTAAGTTCCGGGAGGGAGAGAGATCAGATCAAACTCGCCGAGGTCGTCGGTCTGCTCCTCAAAGGGTCCCCTCAGAAACTCGCCATTGACGAGTGTGATGACCTTCCGAACGATTCGACCCACACTCGGCATCCCGGGCGGCCGATACTCCGCGAGAACCGTCAATCCTGGCAATGGCTTCCCTTGAGTATCGACAACGCGTCCTCGAATGCGGGAGCCTCTCAACAGTTCAATGTCGTGGGTTTCGGTGCGGTCGGCTTCGAGGTTGACGACATCCCCGAATTCGAAGAGCCAGCCTTTGGCCCTCGCCATAATGAATTGACCCCCCTCGTCGACGTCTCGAAATGCGTATCGCCCTTCCTCGTCGCTCGTCTCAACCGCGGCTTCGGCTTTGAACCGAGCGAGCTCGGTGCGCACCAGTCGTACCAGGGCCGAGAGGTCGGGGATCTCTCCTGACGAAGGCACTACGTCGAGCATACGGTCAAGCATCGCCTCTGCCTCTTTGACCGAGAAGAGATAGACCTCGGCCCCGGCGATCGGAGAGCCGTCGCCGCTGACAATTCCTGTCAGCATCGGCGGTGTGAGCGAGGGGGGTGATTCGGGTTCTTCGGTGCTAACTTGTTTTGGGGCTTGATCCTCCGTCGCCTGCGGCGAGGTTCCTTCGAACCCACTTTCCTCGGAGGCGACGTCCGTCACGCGCGAGGTCTCCGAATCCGGAAGATCCGAATTCCGAAGCAACCAAGCTACGAAAGCTCCGAGGATGATGACGATCAGGAGCGAGATTCCGACATTGCGATTCATGAATCATCCTCACGGAATGGTCTGAGAAAAGTTGCGCCGACTACGACGCCGCAAGCTTGGCCGCCAAGCCGCTTCTCAGCGGATACATGTTTAAGAAATTCGTACTTCAAGTCTTTGTCATTTAACCGTGGTACAGACGCCCGTTTGAAAGCGCGGCAGGGGATAGAGCGGAGCGGCAGTGCATTTCCGGCAGTGCATTTTCCGACAGTACATTGCTGACAGTAGGTTGCCAACAATGTGTGCCAGCAACGTATCGCTCACCTGCGGGAGCAGCTTGATGGTGCCAAGCACCCGTTTTCGCCGCAACCTCTCTCACCAAAGTCTCAGTTGCTCTCTCACTAAAGTCTCAGTTGCGACGTGAAGGACCTCGGAGAGAGAATCAAACTTCGAGTACGTCTCGCGAGTGCGGCCTACGCAATCACACAGCCTCAAAGTATTGGGTGACCCATTTGACCGCGACTTTACGCAACCTCATCGTTTATCAGGTTTCATGGCTCGCCTGCGTTCTTGGAGCTGCGAGCGGAAACCCGCTCGCAGGACCGCTTGTGGTAGCGGCCCTCCTTGTCGTGCAACTCAGTCGGAACCCCCTTTGGAAGCGGGAGCTTTTGCTCCTCGGCTCCGCCGCCACCTTTGGAATCGGTTTTAGTTTCCTACTGAGCCGTCATGTACGCTACGTGCCCGATATCGCCGGCGAGATTCCGCTTTGGACGGTCGCCCTTTGGGTAGCCCTGGCCGCTTCGTTCCCGCGCTCCCTCGCTTGGCTTCAAGCCCGACCGTTGACCGCGGCCGCGCTCGGCTTTGTCGGAGGGCCGATCGCACACCTGTCGGGATCGAGGCTTGGAGCTCTCGAATGTATCAGCGGCGATCCCGCCGGAGTCTTTGTCATCGCAGCTGGATTCGCGCTATTTTGTCCACTGTGCGCTACTTTGAGTCGAGTGTGGTTAGCGGAGTCTTCTCGCCTCGGAATCCAGTCTTAGCCCCATCGTAGGGTTTCTGAGCTTTGAGCTGACGTTCTGGGCAAGTTACATACTCCGGAAACCGCCCGGAGTTCCTCGGCTTCGCAAGTTTCTATGAAATGGAAGATCGTTGAAAAAATTTCTCCCGCAGCTCGCCAACCTGGTGGGTTATCAAGCTGCCTGGGCCGCCTGTATTCTCGGCGCTGCGAACGACGCTCCTCACCTCGGTCCGCTCGTGAGCTGGCCCGTCGTGATGATTCAGCTTTTCTTCAACCCCCGCTGGCGCGGTGAGACGCTCTTTCTGCTGGCGTCAGTCGCCTTTGGCCTCATGCTCGACTCACTCCTCGTTTGGGCTGGCTTTCTCGAATTCAAGTCCGAAGGGATTCACCTCGGAATCGTACCGCTTTGGATGGTCTCGCTCTGGGCGGCATTTGCCGGCACCTTGCCTCGAGTTCTCTCGTGGTTGTCGGGGCGTCCATTTCTTGCGGCAACTTTTGGCCTCGTCGGGGGGCCGCTCGCCTATTATGCCGGCGCCCATCTCGGAGCTCTCGAATTCCAAAGCGACCAGGTCGGGACATGGTTCGGGGTCGGGTTGGGTTACGCGGTCTATTGCCCCGTGGCAGCCAACCTGGCTCGTCGGGTCGCTCCTTCCCCGGTTGAGACTGAGTCCGTCGAATCTGTTCAAGCGGAATCTTGACGGGTCGCGTTTCGACCGAGAAGGAGAGTCGGCAGGTCACCCCCGCATGTTTTGATGGCGGCGAGCAGATAGAGGCAGGTGACGAGATTGCCAAAGATCAAGACGCCCAGGCCCCAACCGAACTTGGAGCTCCAGGAGCTTTCACGAACCGAGATCCAGAAGATCACGAGCACAAACCCGAGGTAGACGTCGACCAGTAGGGTTTTACCCCAGGCGAGCGCGAGGATTGTTGAGCCTTCGGCGGTGAGGTCGGCTCCGCTGATAACTGGGTAGGCTATGGATAGGCTCATAAGCGCTAAGCCGATCCAGGCGAAGAGTCGAGCTGCTAACATGCGGCACTACATTCTAGTTTTCGGAGAGGTCGCCTCCGAAGACGATCGGCACGCTCTGAGCGGGCGCTGGCGGCCAATCCTGACCTCTCTGATCTGAATCCAGGCTGACAACGGACCCGAAAGGCGCCAGCCTGTCCGAAAATTGAAAACGAAGAAGGTACCCACCAGCCAGCTCTTTCGAAGGGAATCGGTCGATGCTGACCCTAGCGATCTCCACTCTGTTTGTCCTGTCAGCCTCTGTGAGTGACGTCGCCATCTCGCCACTTGCTTGGGAGATACCCAAAGAGTACAAAGCCGAAGACAAGGTTGTTCGTCTCAACGGATCCGGACTCTGCGAATGGGGTTGGTTCGGTGTCGACCTCTATCGAGCGGCTCTCTATCTCGAGAAGACGAGTCGCAAGCCCGAGACGGTGATCAGCTCCAAGCAAGTCAAGGTGCTCGCGATGCAATTCTCGAGAAAGCTGAGTATCAAGCAGCTCAAGAAGGCGTGGCAGGCAGGATTCAGAGAAAATGCGGGGGAGAAGCTCTCGAAGTATCAAAAGCGTCTCGACGAATTTAAGAACAAGCTCGTCGAGGCCCGAGAAGGCGATTGGTTTCTCTTCACGGTCTGTCCCGGCCAGGGTCTGAAAGTCAAATTGAAGGATGCTGAGCCGTTTTTGATTCGGGGAGACGACTTTGCCGAGATGTTTATTCGTTGCTACGTGGGCGAGAAGCCGGCGACAAAGCAGCTCAAGCGCGGCCTGCTCGGGCTCGACTAAAAACTGAATCTCGAGGGTGTTTAGACCGCG
>CAYZYD010000466.1:0-3838 GCA_964482505.1 uncultured Planctomycetia bacterium
GGTTGAGTGATGAGTAGAGTCGAATCGATCGCCTTTTCCTGTCCTAGCCGGTAGATCCGCCCCACCCGCTGCTCGAAGATCGCGGGGTTCCAAGGAACTTCGTACTGAATCACGCAGTCGGCCGCGCGCTGTAGGTTGAGACCGATCCCACCCGCGTCGGTTGAGAGCAGGAGCCGCGTGCGCGGGCACTCGTGAAAGTCGACGAGATTGTGGCGACGTCGCCGGCTCTTCTCCCGACCGGTAAAGAAGACCGACCGCGCGTCGTGCTCGTCGAGCAAATCCTCGAGGCTCCAGTCGATAAGCTCCAAGGCGCGACGCCACTCGCTGAAGATCACGACCCTTCGGCCCTGATCGAGCACGCCGGCCACGAGTTGCTGGAGCCGCGCGAGTTTGGGGGAGTTTGGGGCGAGCTGGACGCGCTCGGCTGGCGAGACGCTACGAAGTTGCGGCCAAACTTCGGTGAACTCAAACTGTTCGAGCCCGTTTGAGAGGATCCGCAATTCAGTCAGCAGCGCGAGAATCCGGCGCTGCTGGGTCAGGGTGAGGGGGCGGTCCTTCGCCTCGCTCAAGATCGCGCTGATCTTTCGGATACGCTCCTGCGATAGCATCGACTGGACCGGCGTTGAAGGGACGACTTCGGTGTGATCGGCGCGAGCCGGCAGCTCTTTGATCACGCGAGCTCGGGTCCGACGGACTACATAGGGACGAGTTTGACGCCGCCAACTCGCGAGGTCCGCCAGTCCGCAGGTCACTCGATCACCATCGGTCCACCAGAGATGTTTCGCCGCGCTTCTCCAGTCGGGAGCTTGGGTTTCGGGGTCGAGCCAGTGCAGGAGTTGGGCGATTTCGTGAATGCGGTTCGATACGGGGGTACCCGTCAGACCGAGCCGGAGCGGGGCGGCGAGTTGTCTCATGGCGCGAGCCGTCAGCGTTCCCGAGTTCTTAAACCGGTGGGCTTCATCGGCGATCAAGAGTTCCGGTGCGAACCGGGCTGCCGCCTCGATATCGCGACGCAGCGACTCGTAGTTGGTGATCAACAAGTCTGCCTGGCCCCGCGCCGGGGATCGTCGAGCCGCGGAGTGATTCCCGTAGATCGCTCGCCGCGCCCCTGGGGTGCCCTCGACGATTTGCGGCGTGAGATTCGTGAAGCGGCGACATTCGCGCGCCCACTGAGCCTTGAGGCTTGCCGGCGCCACCACGAGTACCCGCTCGATCAGACGGTGCCCCATGAGTGTCGCCGCTACCGCGAGAGCTTGCACGGTCTTCCCGAGTCCCATCTCATCGGCGATGAGAAGACGCCCTCGTTCGAAGAACTGTCGCACGCCGCGGCGCTGGTAGGGGTAGAGGGTGCCGCGCTTGATTCCGCGCAGACGCGGCTTGGGCCGGAGGTGCTCGAGCTTTTGGTAGTAGTCGAGCGACTGCTCGAGCGCGACGCGCAGGGCCGGGTCCGAATCGCGTGCGGGAATCTCTGCGACTCTCTCGAGCCAACGCGCGGCCTCTTGCGTTTGCGTGACTTGGTCGAGTTGCCAATAGCCGCTCGCGGTTCGAAGAACCTTCGAATCAGAACCGGACGCCTCGATCGGTCGAGCGACGAGGAGACGCGCACGCTCTCTTTCAAACAAGTAAGGAAAGAAACGTAGCTCCGGCGAGGATCGCGGCGCCGGGATGCGCGAGCGCGAGAAAGCGACTTCGACCGCTTTGAGAAGATGGCGACAGAGGCCGAGTCCTTGGGTCAAGTAGTCGACACAATCGCAAGCCGCCTGAAAGGGCTCGAGCGACCAGAGCCGCGTGGTCGCAGAAGGCATTCCGCTGAGATTGAGATCTACGCGAAACCGACTCGGATCGTCGGGTGAGGACCTTTCGGCGTGCGCGTTATACTGCTTGAGCTCTGAATACCAAAACCGTAGTTGCGCGAGCGCCGCGCGCCGAACCGGCCAACTCGAAACGGGGAGTGCCTCGAGAAGACGTTCGGCGATCCAAGTTTCGGGGATCCCACCAAAGTAGCCGTAAGCGCCTTCAGCAAGTGTCTCTCGGCTATAACTCAAGCCCGAAGAGTATTCACCGAGACTCGGGCGGGACCCAGAGTTGTCGGGGTTGGGGGGAAAGCGACGAGACAACGATTCAACCAGCTTCCACCAGCAGGGAATCTTCGCGTTCACAACTCTATTCGAAGGATCGCCGGTTTGCGTTAAGCCTCTTAAAGTTTAGTGAGCACACTCGACCGGAGGCGGGCGAATCGGTGACTTCAGTTTCCGCTTCGAAGCCGATGGCGGCAGCTTCCCCTGCGGCATAACGCACGTGCAGCGACCTCGTATTGCGGCCTCAACAACTTTCGGAGAGACTTGGGATTCACGAAGGAAGTGGAGGGACGGACGATGGCAACCCGAGTTGTTTTGACGGTTGGAACAAAGCGCGGGCTCTTCTTGGTCGAATCCAACTCTAGGCGTGAGCGCTGGAAGATCTCCGGGCCGCATCTCAAGGGGTGGACGGTTCACGACGCAGTGATCGATACACGGGGGAAGCCGAAGCTCTACGCGGCGGCCGAGAACTTTACTTTTGCGAGCTCGATCTTCTCAGCCGACCTTGAGAAGCTCGATTTTAAACCAGCCGACAAGCCTCCCGTCGCCCCCAAGCTGACGCCCAAGCAGGAGAAGATGGCGAAGGAGTGGGGTATCCCGACCAAGGAGCGCATCTGGAAGATCGAACCGGGGCCGGCCAAGCAGAAGCGCGTTCTCTACGCGGGGACGGCGCCCGCGGGTATCTTTCGCAGCGAAGACTCGGGGAAGTCTTGGGAACCGCTGCCCGGGCTTAATAACCATTCGTCGCGTAAAAACTGGGGACCTGGTGCGGGCGGAATGAGTTTGCACTCGATCCAGGTCGATCCGCACGAACCGGACAAACTGTACGTCGCGATCTCGGCCGCGGGCGCGTTCCGAAGCGACGACGGCGGTCAGAAGTGGAAACCGATCAATAGCTGCGTGGCTGAGTACGTCGGTGCTCCCGAAGAGAGCCAAGTCGGGACTTGTGTCCACAAGCTACTCGCGCACCCAACCGAACGCGGCCGGCTCTACCAGCAGAACCACGTGGGAGTCTACCGAACCGACGACCATGGCGATAATTGGCACCGCATCGATGACGGGCTCCCCTACGATTTTGGCTTCGGCCTTGCGCTCAACCCGCACAACCCTCAAACCTGTTACGTCATCCCGCTCGAACCGCAAGAGTACGCGTTTCGCGCGACCGACGGTGCCCTCTGCGTCTATCGCCTCAACCAAAATGGCAAGAGCTGGAAGAAGCTCGGTAAAGGGCTTCCCAAGAAGGACGCCTACTTGAGCATCTTGCGACAGGCGATGACCTCGGACAGTTGCGATCCCTGCGGGGTCTACTTTGGAACCGCGGGCGGCCATCTCTTCAGCAGTAACGACGAGGGCGACTCTTGGGAGGCGATCAGCCATTACCTGCCGCCGATTAACTCGGTAACCGCGGCGGTCGTTTAAGGCGATGGCAAAGGTAGTGCGTCCCCGAGTGAGAGTTCGACTTCCGAGCGTGCTCGAACCTGTCGCGGGTTCGAGCGAGCTCTCGGTCGAGGCCGACGATATCCAGGCTGCCCTCGAGGCGAGCTTCGCCCAGGTGCCGGTCCTCCGGCACCATCTCACTCTCGAATCCGGTCAGCTCCGTCCACACGTCCTCTGTCTCCACAACGGTACCCGCCTCGACCCAGCTCGACTGGCGGACACCCTGCTCGAGGAGGGCGATGAGGTGATGATCTTCCAGGCGATCTCGGGCGGCTAGCAGCCCGTTGAAAAACTGCTTTCGATGCGGGAGGTCGAGAATTCGA
>CAYZYD010000467.1:0-3837 GCA_964482505.1 uncultured Planctomycetia bacterium
GGCCGAATGGCTCGCCGAGTTCTCACTCGAACTTTCCGAACAGGACACTAGCGATCGAGGCAGATCACGCGGCCGTTCGTGCCGGCGTAGTAGAGTCTTTCCCGGTCGACGATCGGTTGCGATTCCATCGCACCCGGAGCTTGGAACTTGCGTTCGAGCCGATCCTTCTTGAGATCGAATTCGTAGCCCGCGTAATTCCAATCGAACACGTAAAGCGAATCGCCGTAGACATTGGGCGTCGCGCGAACACGCCCGTCGCAGGGGAGTTTGTGCTTGAGTTGACCCGTCTTGAGATCGACGCCGTAGACGATGTGATCGTCTGAGCCGAAGAAAACCACGTCTCCCGTGACGAACGCGGACGACGCGATCTTCCCGCCGGTCTCAAACTCCCAGATCACGGCGGGGTTCTCGGTATCGATGCAGCGCATGCGACCGTCGTCAGCCGGGACGAGCAGATAGGACTCGTGGACGGTGGGACTCGCTCCGATCCGCTTCGGCATGGCGACGCTCCAGGCGAGCTTCCCCGAGTTGAGAGCGAGCGCGCGCAATGCGCCTCCCTCGCCCGTCCGGTTCTCGGCAAAGTAGACGTAGCGGTCATCGGCGACGGGAGCGCCGAAGCTCGCCCCTTCGCACTCGTAGACCCAGCGCTCGGTTCCCATCTGACGATCGAGCGCAACGACTTTGCCGCGGTAGCCCGAAGTGATGGTGAAGACGACGAGCGAATCCGAAAGAGCGCAGCGGCTCTCAACCGGCCCTTGTCCCGAATACTTCCAGCGCGGGTTGCCCGAGTAGAGATTGATCGCGTGGACCACCCCGTTCGACGACCCGAAATAGATCACGTCGTCTTCGACGATTGGGCTCGAGAGAATGGCCGACTCAGCCGAGTACTCCCATTCGAGCGTTCCCGACTCGCGGTCGATCGCGTAGAGGGTCTGGTCGACGTCCCCGACCACGACGAAGTCTTCGGTCACGGCTGGAGTCGCCCCCATGGGTGCCCGGACTTTGTACTCCCAGACCGGCTTTTCGACTCGGGCAGCCTCGACCCGATCTTCGGCCGAAGTCACGTTCGCTCCGAAGATCGCCATGCCGATCATTATCGCAAGAGCGGCGCCACCCCACCGGATCGCCTGCGCCTTGAGCGAGACCGGTTCGTACTGCGTGTCGGCGATCTCCGTAAGTCGCCAGAGCTTGAGCTGCGTAAAAGAAACAGCACCGATAACAAACGACAAGCCGAGACCGTAGTGAATGGCGCAGAACTTGAGAAGCGCGGTAAAGGTCGTCAAGGAGCCGCCACCACCCTCGAGGACGAAGGCTTCGTATCCGCTGGTGCGGCCTTCACGGACGATGATCATCGCGATCGGAAGCCAGACGAGCCCGGCGCGCGAGACAAGACTGACCGCGGTCTGAACCGTTTCGCGAGGGAAGGGGCTGACGGTTAAATAGAAACCCATGCCGGTGAGGCTCGCTACCATGAGCAGCAGCAGCTGTACGGACCAGTCGCGCCATGAGGCGCCGTCAAAGAGCATCCCAGCGACACAAGTGCCCGTCCCCGGAAGCGGCATCGCGAGGACGACGAGGAGCAGGAGGGCGCCCGCACCGACAATAATCCTCGGGAGGGGATGCAGACCGAAACACTTCTGAAGACGGTTACCCGAAGCGACGAGTCCAGCTCCGAGCACCACTGCGAAGACGAGCGCCTGGAAGCGGTAGTCGGGAAACCAGAAGAAGAGTCCATAGACGAGCGATTGCTTGAGGAAGATAAATTGAAGCGAGAGCAATCCGACGAGGCCGACAACCCCCATCCCAAGGGAGCGACGCTCCGCCGAGGCGCTACGGACGCTGAGTAACACGATTCCGGCGACGAGCGGAAGCAAGACCCAACCCCAATAGCCCGCGTTGACGTCAGCCACACCCATGGAATAAGTCACCGATTGAGTCGGAAACAGCAGGCTCCACGGCCAGACCCACACGTGCCGTCCCAACAGCACACTCGCCTTGACCAGCGGTAGCGCGAACCCGACCAGCAGCAGAACCCCGAGTAATTTCGCCATCCGGTAGGTCATGAGATCCGACTGCTCGGCGGGTGTTTCGATTTGCCGATAATCCTCGTTCATGACGCCCTTTTCTCTGACTTCCTCTGTGTAGAAAATTCAGTTAAGTGTAGGACGGAATCGCCAACGAGACCCCTCGAGACAAATGACGACTTGGGTAGCTTTCGTAAGTATGGCGGATTACGAGCTTTGAGATCCTCGCCGCCCCGCCACGTCCGGCGCGTCGATTTAAAACGAACCTCAATATCGAAGGCTTGTTCCCAAAATGCTGGGGAGAGAGAGGAGCCTTTGAAAAATAGAACTGCTCCAAAGCGGTTGGATGCGGGTATCTTAAGGCGGGAATCAATTTAGCTTGGGCTTCAGTGCGATCGCCTCCCCGGCTCAGGTCACGACCGAGGGCAATAAAGACTGAATCATCGCGAGCAGAAATCAGGATCGATGACGGAACCCGCAACCGATCTCCTCGAACGCAGCCGCCGGGGTGATTCGAGCGCCGCCGAAGTTTTGCTCCCGTACGTCTACGACGAATTGCGCCGACTCGCTCAACGTCGGCTCGAATCAGAACGCCGCGACCACACGCTCGAGCCAACCGCGCTCGTCCACGAGGCATACCTCAAACTGATCGGGCAAGCTGAAGTGCGCTACCGCGATGTTCGGCACTTCCGAGCGATCGCCGCGACAATGATGCGCCGGGTCCTTATCGACCACGCTCGAGGTAAGCAGCGAGCCAAACGGGGAGAGGCTTGGCAGCGTGTCGAACTCACCGACGGCGCCCTTGTCGACGAGCCCATGGTCGAGTTCCTCGATCTTGCGGATGCCCTCGAGGAACTCGAGACGCTCAACGAACGCCACGCTCGTATCGTGGATATGCGGATGTTCGGCGAGCTCACTCTCGACGAGATTGCCGAGGAGCTCGAACTCTCTCGCACCACGGTCAAGGCGGACTGGCGAGTCGCCCGCGCCTGGCTCAAGCGGCGTCTCGAGGGAGCCCCTACCGACTCAAACTGAGGGTGGTGAGGGTTGGACGTGGGAGCACGGTCGTCGTGTCGTATTGGCGCTGGTGGCGACACCAACCAGAGCGCTGGGACCTTTTGAAGGTGGAGACCGCTCGAAACCAGCAACCTGTAGGATTGAGTCTTGAGGAGCAACGCGTGATCACCGCATTATCGGTGCACAAGCAAGCTCCTCACGGTCAAACCGGCGAGGTACGGGTTCAGTAAGGAGGGTCAAGAGTTGCCGCAGGACGACTACGAGCAGATCCAGAAACTGTTCCACGAACTCCTCGCTATCCCCGAGTCCGACCGTTTGTCCTACTTAGAACGTGTCGGCGTCGAGGCGGCGCTACGCGATCAAGTGCTCGAGATGCTCGCGCTCGACACCGCGAGTGACGATTCTGAGTCCACCCTCGATCGCCTTGCGGGCGCGCTCTTTGGAGAGTATGGCGCAGCGCCGTCACGACCCATGATGGATAACGTCGCGGAGTATCCTGAGCAGATCGGCCCCTACACGATACACGGGGTGATCGGACGCGGCGGGATGGGCATCGTCTACGAAGCGACTCAACCCAACCCGCGACGGTCCGTCGCCCTCAAAGTGATGAAAGCGGGATTCGCCTCACCCGAACTCAAGCGACGATTCGACCTCGAGACCAAAGCGCTGGCGCGACTGCAACACCCGGGGATCGCCGCGATTCACGAGGCCGGCGTCTGGGATACCGGCACCGAGTTGCGCCCCTACTTCGCGATGGAGCGCGTCCGGGGAGAGGATCTTCAGCGCTACTTGAAGA
>CAYZYD010000468.1:0-3816 GCA_964482505.1 uncultured Planctomycetia bacterium
AAGATCTCACCGAAGGGCTGCCGCAGCAGAGACTTGCCACGACCCTTCTCGCCCAGGTGGCTTGCGAGCGGCACGCGCGCAGCGAGTTCGACAATTCGGTGATCGAGATAGGGGACTCGCGCTTCGAGGGAATGCCGCATTGTGGCTCGATCGACCTTCTCGAGGATGTCGCCTGTCAAATAGAACTTCCGGTCTAAGTCAAGGAGAGCGCTCAAAGTCGAATTGACATCGACCTGGCTGCGGAGATGGCGTTCGAGTGTGGTTTCAAATGATCCGAAGCGCTCTCCGAGCAGACGGCTCCGGTAGCGACCCGAGGTGAGTTGGCGTCGCCGAAGGAAGGATTCGACCGGACCGACGGCGAGATCGCCAAGGCCGCGCGCCAGTCGAGCGAGCTGTCCGGCCCCACGATTGGTGTGCGCTCTCTTTAGCCACGGTCGAAGCGATTGAGCGAGCATGCGAAGGGGGGCGGGTAGGCGACTCAACTTCGCCTCGAGCAAAAACCAGCTATATCCAGCAAAAAGCTCATCTCCACCGTCGCCGGAGATAACAAACTTGACGTGTTGGGAGGCGAGCTGCGCGATACGATCGACCGTGACGAGGCTCGTATCTCCGAAGGGTTCGCCAAAGTGTCGGAAGAGCCGGTCGAGGTCTTCGATCTTTGGCACCCCGAGTCGGACTCCGTGAAAGCGGCAACCGAGTCGACCGGCCGTGAGTCGAGCGGTCTCGAGTTCGTCGCTCGCCGGGTCATTGATTCCGAGCGTAAAGACGGGCACGGTCGATTCCGTGGCTCGAGCGAGAACGGTGACGAGCGAGCTCGAATCAAGACCGCCCGAGAGAAATGCGCCGGCCTCGACGTCTCCGATCGCACGATAACTGACGGAGCTCGAGATTAGTTCGGCGAGTTCCTCCGCGCACCGGCGCTCTTCTGAAGGGACGAGCGGATCGCTTTCCTTACTCAGCTCCGGCCACGAGTACCACGAGGAGACCTCAAACCGGCCCGCTTCGTAAGAGGCTATGCTTCCAGGAGGCAGCTTTCGCACTCCGCGATAGACCGTCTGCTCGCCGGGAATATAACCGTGACTCAAGTAGTCGAAGAGCGCTTGCTCGTCCTCCTCGAGAATCGTGCTCGAAACTCGACCAAGTCCCGCTACGAGTGCGCTCACTTCAGAAGCGAAGATCAGGCCTTCTTGCGTTTGGGCGTAGACGAGTGGTTTGATCCCAAATCGGTCGCGGACCAGAGTGAGGGAGCCGAGCTTGAGATTGAAGATCGCGAGCGCGAACATACCGTTCAGACGTTTGAAGGCTGCTTCGCGATATTCTTCGTAGAGATGGAGCGCAACCTCGATGTCGGAGCGGCTGCGAAAGCGGTGACCTCGCAGCTCGAGCTCCTCGCGGAGCTCGGTCGCGTTGTAAATCTCACCGTTACCGACAATGGCGAGGTCTTGCGTCTCGTTTAGGAAGGGCTGATCACCCCCCTCGACGTCAACGATCGAGAGGCGAGTCATGCCGATCTGTCCAAAGTCTCCCACGACCGATCCCGAGCTGTCGGGGCCTCGGTGCCTGAGTGCACCCAACATCGGTGGGACCCGGACGGAGTAATCTCCGGGCTGCGTTCCGATAAAACCAGCAATCCCACACATGCTTTGGCGACTCCTCGGGCTAGCCCCGCCTGCAGACTCAGCCCTTCGCGAATGCGAGCTTCGTTTGCGGCTCAGGCCTGAATAGACGCTTTACTGATACCTCGCGTTTCACCAGAGACACGGTTGATTTATCGAAGTATCGATTCGAAAGTTGTTTTTCGGACACTAGCAGCCCGCCCGAAAACGGCGCTCGAGCCACGAGGGCGAGATTTCGAGCTCCATGCCGGTCGCGAAACGGAGGCGAATTGGCAATTCGCCCGCGTTTTGCGGCCGGAGCGAAGGAAGGTCGACTTCGTGACCAAGTCGATTTTTTCGACGGGCGCTAGTCTCAAGTGTCGGCCGATTTTCGGAACCCTTTGAGCGGTTTTAGGATAGCGACCAGAACCAAGCTCTCGTTTTGAGGTGTCTCTCGAGTCTCACCTCAGAGGATCGCACCGGGTTCGAGTGAAGCCGTCAGTCGCAGTGCTACGGCTTTGCATTGGCGACTCATGGATAGAGCAAGCTGGTGATCGCGCGCTAAAGCCGCGGGATCGTGATGCCTTGTTGGCCCTGGTACTTTCCACCTCGGTCAGCGTATGAGGTTTCACAGACTTCATCACTTTCAAGGAAGATCACTTGGGCAAGCCCCTCTCCCGCGTAAATGCGAGCTGGGAGCGGCGTCGTATTGGATATCTCGAGGGTGACGTGTCCCTCCCATTCGGGCTCGAATGGAGTGACATTGACGATAATCCCACAGCGCGCATAGGTGGACTTGCCGAGACAAATCGTCAAGATACTGCGCGGAATTCTAAAGTACTCGACGCTCCGAGCCAGCGCGAAGCTATTGGGTGGGATGGTGCAGACCTGAGTGTCGACGTCGACGAAGGAGCTCTCGTCGAATGCCTTCGGATCGACAATCGAATTGAAGACATTGGTGAAGACCTTGAATTCGGGGGAAACTCGGAGGTCGTAACCGTAGCTTGAGAGTCCGTAGCTGATTGCGCGACTGCCGTCTTCGTTGGCGCGGACTTGCCCCGCTTCGAAAGGCTCAATCATCTGATGCTCAACCGCCATGCGACGGATCCAGCGGTCGGACTTGATGGTCATGGGAAGCGCTCCTTTACGACGGGCCGAGATCCGGAAGTTCGCTGGGCTACAGCGAGACGAGGGGATTTTTGCTGCCTCACCATTCACGGCAAGAACTTGCTGCGTGATTATTGAACCCGGAGTGCCTCGCGGAGTCTATGAGCTCTTCGATCCCGTGCGTTTGACTCCTGGCTCGGAAGGCAGAGACGGTCCTTGACGGGTTTCCTGGGACAGCCTGCCCCAAAAAGTGGTTTCGAGTGAGGCTGTCGGGACTTGGCAGCGTGCGCCGGAGTGCATCGCGTGGGTGTTTGGGCAAACGCCGGAGGTTCTTCACGCGCCCCGATATCGCCAACGTTTTAGGTTCTTGCGGAGATTCAGGTCCCAGCAACCCCGAAATCCCAGCAACCCCGAAATCCCAGCACCCCCGAAATCCCAGAGACACGAAACTCCAGCGACCCGAACCTCCAGCGCGCCGAAACTCCAGCGCGCCGGAGATCAGCGCGCCGGAGATCCCAGTGCCCCAAAATTGTCGACTATCTGACTCGGACTCTTAGGAACAGCCCGTGGTTGCGCCGCATAGGTCGCAGCGCAAGCAGGTGCCGTTACGGACCAGCGTAAACTGCCCACACTCAGAACAGGCGTCACCTTCGTAGCCTTTGAGCTTCGCTTCGCGGTAGCGTCGCAGCGACTCGGTCTCGACCGAGACTCGAGGCGATCGATCGCTAAGGGTAGAGCGAACCGCGTGCACTGAGGTCGAACTCTTGATGTCGGCTTCGCCATTCCCCGAGTCGTGACCATTCCCATGCTTCGATTCGAGGTGAAGTGACGTGTCTGAACTGACCTCGATAATGGTCTCGTCGAGGACTCGCTCCGAGACCACCTCTTCGGAGGTGAAATCGGGCTCCTCCCCGGGTCCACGGAGCGAGCCGCCGCGAAGATCTTCTTCGCTCACTTGCTTAAAGTCACTCCGCCCGAGGTAGGCGATCGCGAGCTCTCGGAATATGTAATCGATGACTGAAGTCGCCATCTTGATATCGTCGTGCCCGATGACGAGGCCATTCGGTTCAAACCGAGTAAACACAAACGCCTCATCAAATTCCTCGAGCGGTAC
>CAYZYD010000469.1:0-3812 GCA_964482505.1 uncultured Planctomycetia bacterium
CCCGACCGCGACAAACGCCCCCTGCTGAGTGACCTCTTCGACGAAGCGCTGAATCTGACCAGAGAGCGAATCGTCTTCGATATGGGAACAACTCAGCCAGAAGATCTGAGGTTTGTACACTTCACCCGCCACTTTGAGCGCTTCAAAGGGGGTGTTGCCTCCGAGGTTGATCGCTCGCAATCCTTGACTGACGATCACCGTGGAAGCCGCAAGCGAAGGGAGAGTGTAAACGTCCCCGGGAACGGCTCCTCCTACGGCGACGGGGGCGCTTTCGTCGACTCGCATCGTCAGTCGGATTTGGGTCAGCGCCTGGACGCAGACCTCCGAAGCCCGGTGTTCAACGAAGATCCCCTCGGGCCCGTGCTCCCACTCGTGGCCGATCTTGTGCATCGCTCGTCGAATCAAAAAATCGCAAATCTCGGCCACCGGTCGGCCGCTGAGATAGAGTGACCAGATCAGCCCCTTGGCTTCGGCTAGGTGGCCCTCGCGGAGAAAGCGATACAGTTGTTCGGCGGGAAAGTCGTCCCTTGGATGGGTGGCCTTAACTCGGGAAACGTCAGCGAGCCCGAGAAGCGACGGCTCGACCACTTCGCTGCCGGTCGCTCGAATATGTCGGATCGCTTCGGCGACCGAGATGCGGCGGTGGCCCCCCGCAGTTTTGGTCGCCTGGATAATTCCATCATCGACCCAACGTTTCACCGAGGACTCGCTCACACCCAGACAGCGGGCGAGCTCCTTGGGAGATAGCGACGTCTTTATCAAAGGGGTCTCTCAGCTCGGGAGGCGTCTCTCATAGGGAAAGAGCCAAAGTGTAGCTCGAACCGAGAACGTTTTGAACGATTTAATTTGAGGGCCGACACTTCAACCCCCATAACTCATTCGGCAATAGTATTTAACGAGCCTTTAACCAGCCAGAAACTCAGCCTCCCTCGACGAGCCCTGGCAATCCCACACGGACTCCCAAGGAAGTCGCAAGGCGTCCGCTCGCGGCGTCTCAGAAGGACGGATTCGATCCTCAGGCGACCTTGAATGCGCGGGACCCAGGGTCCAAAGCCCTATGTCGGGATCAATCCGGAGCCTTAGCAGCTCTTGAGTCGAATACGACCACTCGAGGTATCGATTTCGGCGACTTGGGCCGAGACGAGGCTGCCCTTTGTCGGTAACGAAGCCAGCTCCTCTTTGGGAAGCCAACCTGTGACTCGCTCCTCAAGGATCACGCGGCAGCCGCTCTCGTCGACCGCCGAGACGAGTCCCGTGACGCGCTCGTCGATCTCGTAATCCGACACGAGATCCGACCAATTCGATTGCGATTTTTTGTCGCGAGCGAAGCCGAGGCCGACCCGACCCCGCTTGGGATCTTTTGAGAGGACCTCGACATTGATCTTCTCACCGACCTCGATCTTGACCGGCTCCGCAGACTCCTTGCTCTCCTGCATATGCTTGAGAATCTTTGATTCGTGGAGTAAGCCTTCAACGCCGCCGACGTCGATAAACGCGCCGTGTTGGTTGAGCCGAGTGATGGTTCCCGAGATCACCTCGCCCTGTTCGAACCGAGCCATCGCGTGGCGACGGTTGCGGTCCTCGCGGCGATCGAGAAGCTTCCTCAAACCGACGACGACCTCGCCCTTCCTCTTGTCGTATTCGACAATCTCCCCGGCAAATCGATTGCGCTGAAACTGTTTCGGGATACCGCCTTCGGTGTTTCTGCCGAGGTGCGACGAGGGGACAAATCCGCGCGCGCCATTCAGTTGCAGCGTCAGCCCCACTGGCTTCATCTCGATCACTCGGCCTGACACCAACTCACCGCGTCGAACTTCGTCCCATTTGATCTCAGCCCGCGGCTCGCGGGTGGTGCCGACCCAAGCGCCGGTGGGATACTGTAAGAGCAGCGTCACCTGCGCCTGATCACCCACCTGAGGGGGCTCTGCAAACTCCTGCCGATCGACCAGCACCTCCTGGCCATTTTCGAGCTTGAGGCGGATATCGAGTTCGTCGACCAATTCGACCCGGCTTGAGATTCGGTCCCCCGAACCCACCTCCTTGGATTCCTGCGTTTGGCCTCGACGGGCAACGTGAGCCACGATGGGTCGACGAGTGGTCTTCATGAGATCGCCTTCCTCGGGACGAAACCTGGGCGCTCAAGGACGTAGAAAAACGTCGCTTACAGGAATTCCCGAATGTCTGTTTGAAGTCGCGTGTGAGCCAAGACGGACGAGTTTACCGTAGGTCTCAGAGAATGGCGAGTGGGTAGTCTGAAGGAGACGGCGCGGCTCCTGATAATCACCGTAAACAGCCGTACTAGACGCTTTCGATTGTTGCCCGCGCGCTTGCACGCGGGCGACCGTCTAGCCAGTTACTTCGCTTGCCCTCGAGCGAAGTGAGTCTTCCAGGAGGACGGCTCGAAACCAAGAGCGCGAGTTTGGTCCCGATGTAGACGCGTTAACTCACTTCGCCTTCAGCGCTTTGCCCAAACCAGCCGGTGATCACGAGCCTCGAATCGATGGTGATCCGTGAGACGATCTCAAAAAAACCGAGATTTGTTGACGCAGGGCGACGGGGATCATCGCTTTCTTGTGTGTTCTCGGACAGTGCCACAAAAACACCTCAACACTTAAATGGTAAAGAGCGCTTGGCCGAGAACGATAACTCTTCCTCCACAAGCAGGTTTGACGGTCCACAAGTTTCTTTGACCCTTAAAGGAGCCGTCGAACCTGCTTTTTTTATGTCTACTCAGCCGCATTTATAATCGCACTCTTGGGCGCACCAATCTGTCGAGTACTTGTCGCATCGCAGCCGGCGAGTAGCGCAGCTTTCTACCCTCAGACTCGTAGACATTCATAAAGAAGGGCACCCCGACGACGCGGAGCTCGCGATCGAGAATCCATGTCGTGGGAGTACCGTATATCTGGGTATCCTCGAACCACTTGAAACTCTTGGAAACCGACTCAGGCTCGCTCGCCACTTGAGGCCTGAGCAATCGGTGTCGAGGATCGAAGAAGAGCTCATCAAAGGGCAGACCGCCTCGCTTTGATAGTTCGATCGTGCGCTCGACGAAGAGCTGAACACTGGCATCGTATCGGGGATGGTCCGAGTCGAACGAGCCAACTTCGTAACCGAACTCTCGCTCGTGATCGATCGGCGGTACACAGACCCCTATGAAGGCAATTCGACGCTTAGCATATTCGAGGCGAAGGTATCTCAAGTTGGCGATCTCGGCCCGCGTATCTTCGCACCAGAGGGTGGCGGGCAAGGAGCGGCTGTTCGCTTCGGCTCCGGAGAGAATCGTCAGCACCAATCCGTCGAGGTCAGGGTGTCGCTTGAGCCACGCCCGCAGGCTCTCCGGGTTGCCACCAGCGCGCAGTAGCGGGGCGAAGTCGACTCGATCCCCGGGGAGGTAACTCGAAACCGGGCGGGCGGGCGCGACAAAATGACGGACACGTTCGAGATCCCAATCAATCACGAGACCCCGTGCGATGCGTCGCGCGAGTGGTCGACCGAAGAGTTGCTCGACGAGATAGAGACTCGGTTCGTAAGAACGAGCGCCCCCGACTCCCGTCACGAACTTTCCATCCGCGACAAAGTCAACACCCTCAATGACTCGGATCTTCGGATAACGAGACCGCAGCTTGGCGAGGTCTCCCGGAAAAGTCGTCGCGTAGTGCCCGTCGAGTAAGCCCGCCTCAGCGAGCAAGAAGGCGCCGTCGCAAACCGAAAGAACGCGCGTTGCGGTGCGTCCGCGCTTGCGCACGAACTCGACCAGCGCGGCGTCTTCGAGATCCGCGGTCATCGAGAGCGCCGTGCTCGGAACCACG
>CAYZYD010000470.1:0-3805 GCA_964482505.1 uncultured Planctomycetia bacterium
GAGGTGTGTCTATCGCACTCTTTAGAACCAAGTGCCTTAAGAACAAAATGCCTCAAGAACTAAGTGCCTTAAGAACAAAGTGCCTTAAGAACAAAGTGACTGTCCGGCGTTCATCCTGGAGCTGACTTAACTTCGCAGCCCGTGAGAGTATCGACAACTTGTCACGACACTCGCCGGTTCAGGACTCACCGATTCAAGAGTCCCAACATAACCTGACCCGGCCGAGTGGCAATCATATCATTAGTATGTTTTAACGCTCACCAGCAGCCGGGCCGGGCTTGTCCGCAGGATTGCTATCATTACCCTAAAGCGTGCACATATCCACGTTGTTAAAGTTTCGTCCGTAGTACTTCATATACTGCACTTTGCGGTCGAGCGCTTCGATGACGTAGCGAGAGAAGTTGACGCCGGTAAACTTCTGGGCGTTGCCGAGGCCCCCGGGGCTGAAGACGTTGATCTCCATGAGTTTGTCGCCGACGATGTCGAGGCCGACGAGGAACATGCCGTCTTGGACGAGTTTGGGGCGGACGATTTCGGCGATGTTGAGGGCTTCGTCGGTGACCTCGGCCGGAGCGAGTTGGCCTCCGGCGTGGACGTTTGAGCGCATGTCGCCGCCCGAGCGGATGCGGCGAAAGGCGCAGTACTTACCTTTGACGCGCAGCGGACGGCCATTCATCACAAAGAGGCGGACGTCGCCCTCCTCGGCTTTGGGGAGATACTCTTGGGCGATCACGAACCCGTCGCGGCTGACGGCGTCGATCATCTGGTTGATATTGGGAAGATCGTCGGGTCGGACCAGGAAGACGCTCGAGCCGCCCGAGCCGAGCAGCGGCTTGAGGACGATCGTTCCGCCTTGCTCGCGCGCGAACTCTTTGATCTCCGAGTTGTCGCGAGTGATTCGGGTCAGGGGTCGGACCTGCTCGGGGAAGAGCTGAAAGTACATCTTGGTGCCCGCGTGGGCGAGACCGTCGGGGTCGTTGACGACGACCGCCCCCTTACGCATCGCGATGCGCGCAAATTCGGCGGCGGCGGTGGTGGCCCAGGGTCGACTCAGATAATCCTCAGACGGGGTGTTGCGGAGCATCACGACGTCGAGATCATCGACGGTGATGCGTTCACGCAGCGCCGAGCGGCCTTGCAAATCGCGCAAGAACGACTCGACCGTCTTGTACTTACGCTTGGGGGCAGAGTAAGCGCGCGCGCGGATATGTTCGTCGGGATCGTAGGCGAGATCCCCGACCCCCATCACCCAGAGCTCGTGCCCGTGGTTCAAGGCTTCCAGGCCGAGGCGGATACTCGTGTAGGTCGGCCGCTCGGTCAAAACGTCATTAACCACGATTCCTAACCGCATAGGATTCTCTTTCGGTCCCTCCGCTGAAATTGCTGATAGGTTACCAAGTCAAGCTCTCTTCGATGAGGTCGTGGGTAGTGATTTCATCGGTCCGCACACTCGCGAGCCGCTGTTGCGCTTCGGGTCGAGAGAGAAAATTTGGCCGCAGCGCGGGAGGCACTAACACCTCGCGAAGCCGCAGCTCTTTGATGACCCTCACGTATTTCATCGCGAGCTTGCCGGTCCAGAGCAGATCGAGATCGCCGCCGCCGCGAACAAACTGGATGACTTCGTCGAAGCCTCGAAGGTAGACCGCGTCTTTGGTGACTCCGCCCCCGCGGTAGACTCGCATGGTGATGTTGTAAGCCGACTTGGGCCCGAATCCGTGATCTCGCGTGAGCACCCGAAAGGTGTCGACGAAGGTGGCTCCCTCCTCGATAAGTCGAGCCGCCACCACTCGCGCCGCGAGCTGCCGGACCCGGCCGAGAGTCAAGCCACCCACGAGAAACTCGGCGAAGACCGCCAGGCCCTCTTGGAGTGGTTCGTAGTCGGCGAGCCCCTGTTGCAGCAGTCGAAAGGGCTGACGCCGGCCGTTGTGGTACGTGACGATGTGAACGCCGACCTCGTGCTGGAGCAACGAATCGACGCGGCCCGGCGAGAGGCTGATGTCGGCGTTTACGAGCAATCGCCCTCGCGAAACCATGACCCCCGCGACCTCCTCGGTGACCTGAACGCCACTTTCGAAGTCGGGCGAGAGCGCCCGGTATGCCCCGAGCTCCGCTCGTGCGGCCTCGGCAAAACGCTCCGCGTCGACCTCTCGAGACGTCTCCTTCGGAGTGACCCGCTCAAGCCTGAGCAACCGGTGAGCGCGCTCGAGAAGTTGATCGTCCACACTACCAAAGATCTGGAGGTTCGAGCGCAGAAAGTTCGGACTATTGCGCTCGGAAAGGGCCGAAATGCGTCGGTCGATCTCGAGCTGTTTCTCGAGAAAGAGCCGCGCTAACGCTGGGTCCTCAATCCGCTCGAGAGGGATCTGGTAGAGCTGCCGCTTGAGTAATGGTGGATCGAACGGAATCGGCAGATAATAGAAGTCGGGAGTCTCTTCGAATCCCGACCGCTCGAACTCGGTCCACGCTTCGGAGCTATTCACGGGGGTGATCGAGAGAAGGTAGTCGAACTGGTCGGCAACCTCAGAGATTCGGCGGTCGACCTCCCAAACCGACTTGACGACCGCGCGACGCCCGAGCTCGTGAAAGTGCGGCGGGCGACTTGTGGTCAGAGCCCGCGCGAACTCGTAGAACGAACGGCGCAGGGCGAGACCGAGCTTGCGACGCAGCGACTTGAGGACGAGCGGAAACTCCTGGGTCGGATCGTTGACTTCGTCGCGATAGATCGGCGGCACCGCGATTCGTAGACAGAAGGCATTCAGCTGGTTCAACTCCTCTGAGTTGAGAAGATCGTCGCGCAGTGCGCTGCGCGCCCCGTAGCGAGAGACCTGCACCCCGACGGGTTGCCCCATGATCTTGATCTTCTTGAGGTGCCGTACGAGAAACTCGACGGTCGAGTTGAGCCGGCTCGAGCGGGGCCGGTAGACACGCAAGACGGGGCTCGATTCAAAGTCGTAAGGATCGACTTCAGCCTCGGAGGCGGACTTTGATTCGATCTCGACGAGCAGGAAAGCCCCAAACTTCTCGCTCAGTATGGCGGCCACGGCCGAGATCAACTCGGAGAGTCCGGGAAGATCTTCGGGCACGATCAGGTAGGCGGCTTCCCCCGTCACGAGCTTGGAAGTGCTCGGATCGGGGCGCTCTCGATTGCTTCGGTAGAGACAGAGAAAGGGAAGCTCGCGGTCAACGTAGAGCCGACCGCCCTCGGGCAAGCGGGCTCGCACCGCCTCGCCGCGGCGAAGACAGTCGACGAGCGTTTGGAGCTTCGTGGGCGAGATCTCTTTGAGCGAAGTCTCGCGGCGCGGACTTCGTCGGCTCGAGTCCGTCCGAGGTGAGGTCGGTCGCTTCAACGGGACCGCCCCGCCCCCAGATTCGAGATTCCCTGGGTGGCGCGCACTAAGACCCCGCTTCACGGTATCGCTCGAGCTCTTGCCGGAGCCCCTCCGCCGTCCACGAAAGGGCCGAACCGATCGTGTCGATCAACTCTGAGTTGGGCTCGCCCGTCCATTCGTCCATAAAGAACTTCTTCACTTCGATCGCGATCGCACAACCCGTCTCGTGGTAATGCTCATGAATCCAACCGCTCAGATTGCCGCCGCGAAAACGGACATTCTCGCGTACATCAAGCGGCCCGCCGGGGAAGTCAAAGGCGCGCAATTCGTCGATAAACCGGTCGACGAGTGGTGCCCAGTACTCGCGCGGCATCGTACCCGTCCCGATGTTGACCTGCGGATTAAGTTCGGGGTCCGCCACAGGGCCTTCGGGCCCGCTGCGTCGATGGTTGTAGGTGTGGAGATCGAGAACGACA
>CAYZYD010000471.1:0-3797 GCA_964482505.1 uncultured Planctomycetia bacterium
AACTCCGAGGGGGGAACTTGGAGATATTGATTGGCTCAGACGGCGCCCCCGCCTGATATCTCGACCTTCTGCTTCGGAGAACTTGCCTCACTCGGTGTAAGCGCTCCGACCCAGTCGTCGTATTGCCGACAAGCCCTCGCCTGCCTCGGCGAGAGTTTTGCCGCAAGATACGGGCGCATCTACGTGCAATGGGGCAGCCAGACCATTGAACATTCCTACCATCAGACCGAGGAAGCAGAGCGCTTCTTCGCCCAAGCGGTGGAGAAGTTCATTACCGAGTCTCTCGCAGAGTGCAAACCTCGTGCTCGCCTCTATAAGGAGCGAGCCGGCGAGGGACAGATTACGATTCTCGCGGCTCCGATTCTCGCCTCCGACGTCAGTGGGGTCATCGTACTCGTCATCGAGAGCGACTCCCCCGAGACAACGCGCGACCGCCTGATGGAGCTCTCGCAATATTCCGCATTTGTAGGTGAATTTCTCTACTCCCCGAGCTCGTCACAGTCTGCTGCCGTCGCTCCCGGCGGGACCGCGAACTCTCAAGGAAGTGGGGGCGCAGCCGGCGAAATCCTCAAGAAGGCCGCAAGCTACTCTTCTTGGCAAGAACTCGCATTCACCGTCACTAATCGCCTGCAAAGCAAAACGGAATCAGATCAGGTCGCCCTGGGCCGAGTCGTGGGGAAACGGGTTAAGGTCGTTTCGATCTCTGGACTCGACCGTATCAAGTCGCAAACTCCGGGTCTCCGAGCGATTCAACAAGCGATGGAGGAATGTCTCGACCACGGCGAGCCCATCGTCAACTCGGCCTCACCCGAGATCGATGGCACTGAAGGTAATCTTGAATTCCGACTGCACGCCCGCTGGCGTCATGAGACCGGCTCTCAATCCGTGGTTAGCATTCCGCTCATTCTCGAGGGCAAGCCCGAGTATGTTCTGAGTCTCCGCCGATCCCGCGGCGGCTATCCTCCGGAAGAGATCGAGAGCTACCAGAGCCTCGTCGAGCCTTACGCTGGAGCTCTGGTATTACTCGAGCGAGCCACTCGCTCAGTGGCCCGGCATAATGTGACTGCTCTGCAAAGTATCGTCGCCGCCATTTTGGGTCGACAGCATTGGGGTCTCAAAATCGCAACTCTCAGCCTTATCCTCTTTGGCTGCTGGTTCGCCTTTGGAACCCTCGACCATTCGATAAAGGTCACCGCTCAAATCGCCCCGTGGGATCTTCACAATTTTGTTGCTCCCGAAGATGCCCGCCTCGTCGAAGTACCCGTAGTGGCGGGAGACTCCGTCCGTAAGGGTGAACTTCTCTGCCGCTTCGATACGAGCGAACTCGAACTCGAGCGCGATCGGCTCAAGGCCGAGAAACGTTCTTCGCTCGTCGAACTCAGAAACGCCCAAGTGGAACGCGATCGAGTCAAGATCAAGATCCTCGAGGCGGATATACACCGCTACGAGCTGCAAGTCGCCATCCTCGAACAGCGAATCGAGCAGATGGTCGTCCGAGCCCCAGATCATGGCCGGATTGTAGAAGGAGATTTACGCGATCGTATCGGCGACATTCTCCCCAAAGGTGAACCGCTCTTTCGGGTCGCTCCCGACGCTCAATGGCGTGTCACGATTGAAGTTCCCGAAGAAGAAGCGGCAGATTTCCAACACGTCGAGCGCCTCTCGTTCACAAGTTACGCCCGCCCCGAAGAGAGTTATGATGTCGACCTGGTGAGGTTCCAGCCTTCCGCAGTCGCGCGCCCGGGGCGCAACGTCTTCCTCGCTGAAGCCCGAGCCGAGAAGTTACCGGATTGGATGCGCCCCGGAATGAAAGGCATTGCCAAGGTTGAACTCGGCGAAAAGCCAGTCTGGTGGATTCTCTCTCGCAAGGTGTTGAGCGCCCTCCGCCTCAACTTTCTGATCTGAGGGGGCTAGTGTGAATCAACCGACCGAAAGCCTGGCGGAGCGTCTGGGAGAGTGCCAAGTCGGATTGCGTTCCGAGCTCGAATTCTCACGCCAACTCTTTCGCGGTGAAGTCAACTACGTACTGCGCGATCCGGTGACCTTCGAAAGTTACCGGCTCTCTCTAAGCGACTACCACGTCTTGACTGGACTCGAGTCGGACCGTCCGCTCAGAGATGTCTTTGAGCGGCTTCAGCAACGCGGAGTGCTCGATTCCGACGACGAAGACGAGTTCTATCGCTTCGTCGTCAGATTACACCAGCTCGGATTTATCCGACTCCCGTTCTCAGAGGGAAAGAAACTCTACTCACGCTACCTCGATCGTAAACGGCGTGAAAGCCGGCAGCGTTGGCTGGGATTTCTCTTCCTCAAAGTCCCGCTCATCAACCCCGATTCTTTTCTCGAGCTAACCCGAGGCCTCGCCCGGCCCCTCTTCACCCGCTGGGCATTTCTGGTCTGGTCTGCAACCATATGCCTCGCTGCGCTTGTTTTCTTGAGCCAGCGGCATGCATTTATGGACGGCTTCCAAGGATTCCTCGCGGTAAAGAACCTCGCCTTTCTCTGGATCTCGATGATCCTCCTCAAGGTCTTCCACGAACTCGGTCACGGTTTCGCGTGTAAGCTCTTTGGAGGCCATGTCCCCGAGACTGGCGTATTCCTCATCGCATTTACGCCTTGTGCATACGTAGACGCTTCTGATTCTTGGGGATTCCACCGCAAGTGGCAGCGAATCATTGTTAACTTCGCGGGTATGTATTTCGAGGTCTTTATCGCCGCGGTCGCACTTCTGGCCTGGTCAGTTTGCGAGCCGGGATCGCTAAAGCAGGCGCTCCACAACATTGTTGTTCTAGCCAGCGTGGTGACGATCGGTTTCAACGCGAATCCTCTGATGCGATTCGACGGTTACTACGCGGCGAGCGATATGCTCGAGATTCCAAATTTGCGCAGCCGAAGTCAAGCCGAACTGACTCGTCTGGTAAAGAGCCTCTTCTTGGGCATTAAGAGTCCTAACGCCGAAAGGGCTGGGCTCAAACTCAAAGCTCTTCTCGTCTCTTACGGCTTTTCGAGTGCGATCTACAAGTGGACGGTGGTTCTCGGAATCTCTGCCGTCATCGCCACCAAGTTCTTCATCCTAGGAGTTCTCCTCGGAGCCTATTACGTGTTGAGTGAACTTCTCAAAGCCCTGTACAAGACACTGACCTACCTCTGGCGCTCAGACGAAACCGCCCCCGTCCGACTTCGCGCAGCCGCGCTCTCCGGGTTACTCGCCCTCGGCACCTGGTACATATTGGGTTCGGTCCCCGTCCCTAATCGAGTCCATGCACAGGCTATACTCAAACAGGAAGAGACCATTACGGTCAGAACTCAGCGAGCCGGCTTTTACCAACACACCCCGGTCGAGCTTGGTTCCACTGTCCAAGTGGGCACGTTGATCCTCGAACTCCAAGAACTGTCGGAAGCGGCCGCAGTCGTTGACGCCCAGTTTGAAGTCGATCGAACCCGAGCCCTGCTCGCTGAGTCAGAGTTCGCCGATCCCGCCCGTGCCAGACGGGTTGCAGAACAACTCGACTTTTATGAGCAAGACCTCGCTTATCGCAACCAACTTGTTCGAGAAGTCCTGGTTCGAGCTCCAAAGACCGGCACCCTCGACGAACTCATCGAAGGCAGCCGCCGCGGTCAACTCGTCGAATCGGGTGAGGTTGTGGCCCGGATCGCAAGGGGCGATTGGATCGCCGAGGCGTTTGTTACTACTGAGCAAGTCGCCCGCACCTCACCCTCGATCGGTGATCGGGTCCGACTTCGTACCAAAGCCCGACCGGAGCGAACGATCAAAGGGACCATTGTCCGAATCGAGC
>CAYZYD010000472.1:0-3795 GCA_964482505.1 uncultured Planctomycetia bacterium
AAGGTCACAAGCCGCGGTACAGGGAACTCCGAGAGCGAGCGGTCCAAAGGTCCGTTGTAGGCCAAAGACGACGTCAGCAATGTTGATAGTGCCGTCGTCATTACAATCGCCGTTGCGGTGGCTCGGGCTCGGCCCGGTCGGTTGGAAAGTGAGCAATCCGTCGGTGAGGATGGGAACGAGCGACGCACCCGAAGCGACGACGACGTTTTCGACCGGCGGAACGCCGAGTCCGTTGCTCCAGCTCAAGGGAACGACAGTCGCCACCGCCGTGTTCTCATCGGGGAAGGTCGGCACCGTGGCCGAGTAGGTGACGCGCAGATCGGTCTCAGGGCCGAAATCGAGCACGACCCCTCCCAGTGACGAGTAGATAACCGAGACCGACCAGCCTTCCGACAGCAGCGTCGGCGAGAAAAATCCCGGACCTGCTCCGGCGTTCAAGGCGAGCAATTCGTTGATCGGCTGAACTGAAGTTGGCTCGATTTCCGCGCCGTTTGCGAGCCCGACCGAAAAACCCTCGGTTGCGGGCGGAGTCACCCCGAAGTCGAGAAACTCGGGATTGACGTCGAGGTTGATCTCAACCGAGCGCTCGATCGAGATCGACTCGCCGCCCCCGGCGCCGGGGTAAAAGAGCGTTTGGGTCGGCGCGATAAACTCAAATTCGGGACCCGGACTCTCGATCAAGTACGCGGTATTGATCTGCGTCGGGGGAAAACTAAATCCTGAGGTCACGACCACGACTTGGATCGGCGGACTCCCGATCGTCCCGCAGAAGTTGACCTCGGCCACGGCGTCTCCAGGACCCGTCACGTCGTAGGTGACGTCGTAGAGCTCGTAGTCCGACTGACCGCTCGGAATCGTCGCCGTCCCGAGCAGGCTCAAGACGACGCCCCCCGCGATTCCCTCAGCGACGACGCCAAAGCTATCAAAGTCGGGCGGGTTGCCGTCGTTTGAGACCGCGAGGTCAGCGCCGGTGAGGAATGAAGTCGCGGCACAATTCTGTTGGCAGACACCAAACGAGAACCCCTCGACAAACGAATCGGGATTGTCGAGCGTCAAGGTAATCTCAAAGGTACCGTTCTCGAGCACTGTGATCCCCGACGGGGAGCCGTCTGAGGCTGGAGTCGCCGCGAGAGTAAAGTCCTGGGCCGAGGACAAGCGGACCCCAGCAACCAGAAACAAGAGAGCGATCAGGAGCGGGCGCGAAAAGCGCATCGGGAATTCCTATCTATGAATTCGGAAAGGCGAGTGCGGTGAGAACGAGAACTCACTGCCCCCCTCCCTCCGGGCAATCCTCTTCCTCAAACTCACAGTCAAGGGAGTCGGGAGTCGTATCGGGGCCGTCGGTCGTAGGACCGGGTGGCGGCGGCGGGTCCCCCTGGGTGAACACGTAGTTCAGCATGAAAATCGCATCGGCAAGATTGACCAGACCGTCGTCGTTTGCGTCGCACGCGTCGAGACACGTGGGATAGAAGACTACAAACTGAAGCGGGAACTCATAACGCAGGATCGCAATCGCATCGGCCAAGTCTTCGCTACCATCGTCATTACAGTCGCCGCGCTGAAACTTGGGGACGGGTAATACCTCGACAAAGCAGTTGAGGAGCGTTACGTCTTGAAACGAGCCAAAGTCGATCACGGCGAGGTTAGCGACGGGGAGGTTCTGTTGACCGTTCACTCCGCTCGAGAATGTCACGGGCAGGATCGCCTCACACTCGGCCTCGGGCGAAATCACCGCGTGCGCGCAGCCGATGTTCTGCGCAAAGACGAGACCCTCGGGCTGGGAAGGGTCGAGACCGCCCGGAAGCGTATCGAAGAGTACCTGGTTGCCGTCGACATCAAACGGTGGCAATGCATCGAGGATCACGGCGACGGTGAGCTCACAGCCGTCGCCGTCGTTGGGGTCGTTGTCGATTGAGTACTGAACAAACTCGGCGCCGATCGCTTCGGTAGCCGAGTCTTCGAGATCGAATCCCGTCACTTCGAGCTGGCAATCAAACTCGATCGCCAGCTGGTACCCTTGAATATTGCCGAGATCGCCGAGCCCAATCGTGATCTCTTTGTTGTAGAAGAAGCAGATCTCGACCTCTTCGCCAGGTCCCCCTTGGATCGGAGTGAGCGGGCCTTCTCGACTACCACAGTAGAAGACGACCCGGGGCAGAGGCGGAACTGCTTTGCAGGTAAAGATCGCATTATTCAAAATCAGAGTCGGCTCGGTAAAAGTGCCAATTGTCTGCCCCGTCCCTACCACCGCGATGTTCTCAAGCTGAGGGTTGCCGAGCGTATCCTCGATAAAGCTGATTACCGTCTCCTCGTCCTCGTCGGGTTCGAAAATCGGCTCGACACATTCAAACCGGATGACGAAGAGCTCGAGGTCGCCGGCCCCAAACGTGTCTCCAGTGAAGGGCGGCACAAAGTCGCGAATGGTCGAAGCGATCAAACCCACCCCGTTCTCGGGGTCGAGGTTTGAAAAGTAGAACTCGTTGTCTTGGGCATCAGCGCCCGGGCTCACACTCTTTGCAATGATCTCGAAATTATTGTAGGTGACCGCAATCACTGCTCCCAGGATCTCGATCGAACTCTGCGCGCGCACCGAGACCAGCCCGTCGCAACCGGGGGGTGAGAGCGTCAGGTTGTTATCACTTCGGATGGCCGCATCGGTGAGCGAAAACTCGATGCCCGACGCGACGCAAGTAACCGAGCCATGGTTCAGAACGAGTCCCTGCTGTACTCCGATCGAGCTCTCGTCGATCACGAGAAGATTATCGAGCGGAGGACTGTTGAGACCGTCGGTAAACTCGATCGATACTTCCCCAAGACAACTCGGAGAGCTTGCGAGCGAGAGCGTCGCAATCGTCCCGCTACCGATCGTCTGACCTTCAAACGGAGGCGCGGCGTCTATGACAACCCCACCCGTTGCCTGCCCTGGCGCGGGGCTCTCCGATACAAAGAGTTCGGCCTCGGCGGCGGCTTCTCCTGCAAGTACGAGCTCGAGATACGTCAGTTGAGACGCATCCCAAGCCAATCCGACCACAAAGCCCTGAATCTCTTCTCCAGCGACTGAGATATCGAGATCGACATCGCTACCCGCGATTGCCGAGACCGCGTCGAGCGTCAGAGATTGAGCTCTTAAGTTGGAACCGAATAGCCCCAGACTCCACCCGCTGAGTAGTACTAGGATGAACTTCCAACTCAAACCTCTCTCCTCTCTCTCCCCTGCTAACCGCGCATTCTTTTGACTATCCGACGATGCGGACTTTTAGCGCTCATTAGGGACGATTCGCTCCCTCGACGTATCGAAAAGCGTCGCCAGCAAAATTATGGAACGGCCCATCGACCAATCCCCGTGCTGCTGTTTATGACATGACGGCGAAGCCGAGCCCACGGCTTCACGGACTCCCATTGTCTAAAATCCGCGATCGGAGGCGAGAGAGAGCGTCGTTGGAATTGACCACAAAGGCTCAATGGGGAGAGATCTTTATAGGATATGGAGTGAGACAGTTCGCTGAATTGGGTGTTTGATCGAGAGAGTGTCGTGAGGGTGGTCAGTTTGATGGGGGGAGAGTTTGGAGGGGATCTCTTGGAGAGTCGCCGCTGTCGGCTTTGGATGATTTTCGGGCGGGTGCTAGCCCTTGGCTATCAGGTTGGACGAAGCCGCCGAGTCGTTGAACATTCTTGGCCCCCAAGAAAGCGGCCAACCCGTGAGGGTTGGCCGTTCTTCATTAACAGACATTTCCGTCGACTCAGCGCAACTTTCGGGCGGCTGCTGTAGTCGTCGCAGTTACCTTCCATGGTGGC
>CAYZYD010000473.1:0-3785 GCA_964482505.1 uncultured Planctomycetia bacterium
GCTCGCGCTCGCACTCCGACAGTTGCAACGGTTGGAGAGGTCTTCCACGTCCCATGGGTACTCCTTCTACAGGAGTACGAGAATCACGTCTAAATTGTTTGCGAATTAATGACACAGGACACTAGCTATTGGCGAGCCTCTGACGATCCCGAGCGGGGATGCTCGGCCCGAAAGCGCTCGACAGCCTCTTGTACTGAGAGTTGACCTCCAACCACGCGCTCAAAGTATTGCTCCATCCAGGGGAAGAGTCGGCTCTCCGCCGAATCGAGTTCGTCGAGAACCAGCTGCGCGAGAGGGCCTCCAGCGTCGAGGTACCCCGAACTCTCAAAGTCGGAACGCGCTCGTTCTCGGTCGTAGTGAAGTCGGACGAGACGAGGCTTCCACTCTCCCGAAAGCCACTCGAGTTGCACGTAGCAGGCCCGGGGATCCCCATCGAAGGGGAGCCCGACCGCACCAACGTTAACGACGAGAGTCTCGTCAACTCGACGGAAGAGGGGGAAATGAGTGTGGGCCACCGCGAACACCGTTGCATTGGCGTCGACTTTCGTCCGAAGCTCGCGGCCGCGGATCCAGGGAAAGATACCGTCGTTGTTGCCGAGCAAGGAGCCGTGGGTCGCGACAATGCGGGTCTTCTGAGGTCCAGCTATCTCTACAGTCAGCGGAAGCTCGGCGACCGCTTCGCGCTCGTCGGGTCTGAGCTGCCCATAGACCCAGTGAGCCCCTTGGAAGACTTCGTACTCTGGAGAATCGATTTCATAATCGGGCTCATGGCTTGCGAGGACGTAGTCCTCGTGATTGCCTCGAACCAATTGCCAAGTCTGCTTCTCCGACTCCTTGCGTATCTTGTCGAGCGCGCGCCAGCACTCAAGGCTGAGCGGCCCGCGGTTGATCGTGTCTCCGATCACGACGACTTGGTCGGGCTTCCAGCGCTCAACGTGTTCAACGACCGCCTGGAAGGCGCGCAGATTGCCGTGTATGTCTGCTAGTAGCGCGATCTTCACTGGAGTCTTCTTCCTACGCAGGCCGCCTCGAATGTACTTTAAATCGAGGTCGCTGAAACTTAGCGGCTGGGCCCGTTACCCAGCCGTGTCGAACCGACAGGTTGGAGCTGCCTCATTGTCGGCTATGAGTTAATCGTCGGCACTAACCCGTATCATGCCCTGCGTAGCGATAAAGTCATGATTCGCGCGCTGCGGTCCGGGCGTTTCGCAGAAGCGGACACATAAATACGCCGAGCTAGCCTTCATTGCAGAGCCAACCGACTCGTCTACTTTTCCGGTTGCCAGACGATCTCCGGCTGATCCATCACGCGATTGGCATATCGCGCCATCAAGAAAAAAAGGTCGGAGAGGCGGTTCAGGAAGATCAAAGCTCGACGGGCGTCTCCGGTTTGACGGTTCAGCGTCACGACGCAGCGCTCGGCGCGCCGACAGACTGTGCGGGCGACGTGGAGTTGGGCGGCTGACTGAGTGCCGCCGGGAAGCACAAAATTTTTGAGAGCGGGTAGCCGAGCCTCAAAGTAAAGACTGTACTCCTCAACCGCATGGATCGCCCGCTCCTCGATTCGGTTTTGTGGACGCTGGTCTTTGGGAGTGGCGAGATCGCTCCCGAGTTCAAAGAGCCAGTTAGAGACCTTTTTGAGCATCGGTTGAAGCTCGTCAGGGCAATCCGGTAGCGCGAGCGTTACTCCGATATGCGCGTTGAGTTCGTCGACGGTGCCGTAGGCGTCGATCCTGATATCATCCTTCTGGACACGACCTGGGGCGAGAATCCCGGTCTCTCCGTTGTCCCCCTGTCCTGTCGATATGGCTGGTTGTGGGTGATCGGTCACTGCGCAGATCTTTCGAAAAAGTCGGTTGTGGGTCGAGCGAACTGTTTTTGTAAGGTGAGTTGTCGGGCATCACGTTAACAGAATTTGGGCGAGATATCTGGGGAGCCCGCGCTCGCTTCTCAATCCGAAATTGTTTGTGGGAGCAGCAACCGCTGTGGGCTTCGTTATTCGGCTTAGAAGACAATCCCGGCAAACCCCACCGACTCTTCGAATAGCAGCTCTTCGTTCTCGAGAAAAGAGCTCGAATACTCGATCAAGTGCCCTTTCCAACTCTCTCGTCGAACTGCCACGCGAAGAGCGAGGGCGAGAAGTTGCGGTTGGGCGAGGTTCTTACGCGAGAGCGCTTCGTTCAGGACCTCGTCGGCGTCGAGCGATTGAATCCGTCGGATCATCCCCGCATCGCTCTCGAGCGTCCACGACTCTGCGGTCGGACCCACTCCTACCGGAATGAACCGGTGGCGTTGGCCGTAAGCCGTCAGATGGCTCGGCACGACCAAACCGAGTTCAGGGCGCGGCGTCGTAAAGCGGACAAAACGATCCTCAAACTCCCGCTCTCTCGGAGTCAGGAAGTTCGGGATCGAGCAGATGACCGCTCGGATCGTCGGCTTCACAAGCGTGAGCAGCCTCAGGACGCCTTCCGCACGCCGAACACCTGAACCGGTGAGATCGAGGCTTGCGAGTGGTCCGAGGGCCTTGACGAGCCTTACCGCGATGGAACCGTCAATGAGTGGGAGACCGATTCGGGTCGGAGGAGTGGGGGGGCTGATCAGCGCGGTCGGCTGCTCCTCACTGCCCGGGACCAGGACAATCACAACCTGCGTCTGACTCAGACAGAGGAGCGTGGACAAGGTGCGAGCAGCGATCCGCGGGCAGTCGGGCGGTACCAAGGCGCCGGCCAGTGGTTCCTTGATCTGCGGGGGGGGCGCCCAACCCTCGAGAGACTCGCTCACGGTGAGCGCGAGTTCGACCGGAGATGGTGAGCGGACGAGTTTGGGACCGACCACCGGATTCACTCACCCTCAACCGAACGAGCTGAGTTGGGTCGTGTGATCCGATGGTAACCGGCATTTCGCAGTTGGGGGCGGAAGCCGGCCGCTTCAATCATCTCCCGAAGGCCGAGTTCATCGCTCTGATAGTTCGCTCCCGCTTTAGAGATCACGTTTTCTTCGATCATCGTCGAACCGATATCGTTGGCGCCACCCTTGAGCCCGGCCACGCCACCATCGGGGCCTTGCGTTAACCATGAGACCTGAAGATTGCGAATGTTGTCGAGGTAGAGTCTCGAAAGCGCGAGCCAGCGCAGATACTCCGTTACCGGCACCCGCTGCGGTATCGCTTTTCCGAGCGGGGTGTTGTCGGGCTGAAACGTCCTGGGAATAAAGGCGATATAGCCACCTGTCTCATCATGGAGCACGCGGATCCGTTCGAGGTGTTCGAGACGCATTTCAATCGTCTCCCCGAGCCCGATCATCATCGTCGCGGTCGTCGGTAATCCCACTTGGTGGGCGGTGCGGCAGATTCGCAACCAGTCCTCGGCCGAACACGATGACCGCCGTTTCACACGAATCTCATCCACGAGGATCTCGCCCCCACCCCCGGGGATCGAGTCCAAACCCGCCTCTCGTAACTCGGTGAGCACTGCTTCTGCAGGTTGGCCGGTCACCTGTTCGAGTCCGTAAATTTCGGTTGGTGAGAGACAGTGAAGGTAGAACTCGGGAAAACGCTCCTTGATCCCCCGGAAGAGCCCCGAGTACCAGCTGAGCGGAAGGTCTGGGTGGAGCCCGCCCTGCATCAAAACTCCGCTGCCCCCAAGTTCGATCGTCTCCTCGATTTTACGGGCAATATCGCGGGAAAGCCGCATTGCAGAGAGGTCATCGACGGTTTCTGGGCGAACGATAATCCGCACCTCACGCCCGGCTTGCAGCGCATAGCTCTGCGACACGCCATCGAAGCT
>CAYZYD010000474.1:0-3772 GCA_964482505.1 uncultured Planctomycetia bacterium
GGTAGGCCTGTTGCGCGCGCTGGGTCTCATCATGGATGACGCCTTCGTCATCGCCGAATACTTTGTCGCAAAGCGGGAAAAGGGCTTCGAACCACTCCAGGCGGCGATTTCGGGCACCAGCGAGGTCTTCCCCGGGGTTGTCTCGTCATTCCTAACGACATGCTGTGTCCTTTTGCCGCTCTTTTACGTAACGGGCGAGATCGGCAAGGTCCTTCGGGTCATGCCCATGATGCTGCTTCTCGTGCTCGCGTTTAGCTTGATCGAGGCCTTTTTTATCCTACCCAATCACTTGGCCCACGCGATCGGAGATCATGGCCGCGTCAAATTGCCCGACCCGCTCGATGACTCGAGCCTAGGGACGGGCCGGCCCCACATCGGCAACGCGTTTGATTTCGTTCGTGAAAGACTCTACGGGCGCTCGATCGATCTTCTCCTCAAGTGGCGTTATCTCGTGCTAGGGGCTACGGTCGGGCTATTCATGATTTCTGTGGCTTTCTTGAGTAGCGGCCGACTCAAACTGATCAGCTTTCCCGAGCTCGAGGGCAACACCATAGTCGCCCGCCTCCTGCTTCCCCAGGGGACGCCACTCGCTCGGACCGAGGCGGCAGTGACTCAGATCACGTCAGCGCTCGAGCGCATGAATGAGCGATTTTCGCCGGAGCAACCGGGCGGCCGGTCACTAGTCAAGAGTTGCTTTGTCCAGTTCAACGTCAACGCCGATGCCTTTGAGACGGGGCCGCACCTGGCGACCGTCAACGTCGACCTGCTCGAGGCCGAGGAGCGTTCGGGTCGGATCGATGCCTATCTCGAGGCCTGGCGGGAAGAAATCGGTAAGCTCCCCGACGCCATCGCACTGAGCCTGACGGAGCCTACTTTGGGGCCGGGCGGGCGTTCCATTGAAATCCGGCTTCGGGGCCAGGACCTGAATGATCTCAAGCAGGTGAGCTACGCGCTCCGCGAGTGGCTTGAGCGCTTTCCCGGAGTCCTCAATCTCGCCGACGATCTGCGCCCCGGAAAGCCCGAACTCGTTCTAAGGCTCAAACCGGGCGCAAAAAATCTCGGCTTGAGCGCAAACGATATCGCCCAGCAAGTACGGACGGCCTATCAAGGCAGCGTGATCGATGAGATTCAGTTGGAGGGGACGTCTTACGAACTCGACGTTCGGTTGGGGACCGCCGACAAGAATACAAAGGCGGACCTCACCCATTTCCAGTTGGCGCTTCCTGACGGAACATTGGTGCCGCTGACCGCGGTTGCGGACATTTCCGAGGGGCGCGGTTGGGGTCGAATCTCTCGAGTCGACGGCCAGCGTACCGTGAGTGTTCGCGGTGACACAGATCTCCGCGAGGTCAATACTCGTGAACTGATGGAACGATTCAAGACGGAGCTGTTACCAGAAGTCGAGGCTGCCCACCCCGGTGTCGGGGTCACAATCGCAGGTGAGGTCGAGGAGTCTAACGAGACGATAGGCTCCATGCTCTCGGCGCTGTTCATAGGACTTCTGGGTATCTTTGCTCTCCTGAGTTTCCAGTTTCGCAGCTATATCGAACCGCTGACAGTGCTGCTCGCTATCCCCATGGCGCTCATCGGCGTGGTATGGGGGCATGTCCTCATGGGGTATCCACTGAGCCTGCCCAGTCTCTTCGGCTTTGTCGCCTTGGCGGGAATTGTGGTCAATGACTCTATATTGCTCATCGTATTCCTCAAAGAGCGCCGGAGACAATTGACGAAGGAGCACGCCGGGTCCCCCGAAGCTCTGGCGCGCAGCACTCTGGAGGCGGCAGCCCAGGCGGGGCGATTGCGTTTCCGAGCTGTAATACTGACCTCATCGACGACGATCGCGGGACTCATCCCCCTGATGTTTGAGCGCAGTCTTCAGGCTCAGGTTCTTATACCCATCGTCATCTCTACCGTGTTTGGCCTTCTGGCCTCTACGGTGTTGATCCTCCTCGTGATCCCCTGTTTCTTTGCCGTCCTCAGCGACTTGGATTTGACTCCTCCCTCTGACAGTCACGATGGTCCTGTGCCCCCAGAAGACCTGCGGGCGGCTAGCGCGAGCAGCCCAAATGTCCTCAATTGATGTTGCGGTCGGCTGGCGTAGCTCTGCCCGTCCTCACCTGAATAGTTCCCAACGGGATGGCTCCCTGCTAGCCCTCCTGCTCATAACGAAGAGAGCGAGATCGGTCGCTGGCGATCAGCGGGCGGTGTGCTGAGTTTGAACTTCTGGCTCGACATGTATTACTTCGAGCGACGACCCGACCCTCAAGGACAGAGTGCGAAGCCCCGGGGGAAATGCTCGGGCGGCGGACTGCCGCTTCTTGGCCGCGACAAAGTAGCCGGCGTATTCTGGCAGGAGTGCGACTACAATTGCGCCCGTCTCAAGTCTTCCGCTGGCCGGCTCGGCTTGATCGACTTATTCGCTTGGTCCACTGGGAACCGTCGAGAACCCCATCGGCGAGTTTACGAGGCCCGACCGTGATTGTGGCTGAGCGGCTGAGGGGTTGTTGCTTAAGCAGCGAAAGTCATCCTTAGGGGCACCCGTCCATGAGCGTCAACCCGAGCATCTGCTTTTGCCTCGTGAGCCATTCGGGACCACTCGAGGGTATGTCTGCCCTGCTCGCGGCCTCGCTGCACAAAAATCTCCCCTTTGGAGCCACGATCGTAGTGGGCGTTCCGGCAGCTTGCGGGGGGATTCCCGACCGGCTCTCGGACTTTTTCTCCCGAATGTCGGCCGAGACCTTCGATATTGAGAATCCAATCGGTGAGGACTACAAGATTGGAAACAAGCTCGGCTGTCTTGAAGCGGTCGCGAAAGTGCATTCAGATAAGAGGATCGTCTTTCTCGATACGGACATTGTCTGCCTTCCGTCGCGCTTTGAGCCCGACGACCTCGGGACCGAGGACCTTGCGCTTCGAGTCGCTGGTTTTCCGTGGCGACCTCACGACTGGGAGAGAGCTTATGGCTCCGTCGGCCTCGAGCCACCAACTCGCGTCATCGAGTCCGCCAACTCGCGCGAACCGATGCCTCCCTACTACAATGCCGGGGTCATCTCCGTAGCGCCGGGGAGTCCGTTCCCCGCGACTTGGATCGACGTCTGCCGACGTCTTTACCATGATCCCCGTCTCGTCAACAAGTTTCCCTGGCTCGACCAGATCGCGATACCGGTCGCCGCCGCGGCGCTCAACCTGGAAATTCAAGAGCTGGATCGACGGTTCAATTCGGTACCCCACCAAGTTGCAGGAGATTGCGTCTTTCTCCACTATCACAACCGCGCCAAGCGACTCAAAGAACACCGTGGGTGCCGCTTGCAAGTCAAGCAGCTCGTGGCCGAGATTCCCGAAGTGTTAGACTTCTATCCTCAGCTTGCGAAGATCGTCAAGCGCTGGTGGGAGCGATAATGCAAGAATCGGTGAAGAGGGTGGGTTTCTTATGATCATCTCCAAAGCCTACAATTTCGTCTACTTCAAGGCTTACAAGGTGGCGGGGACTTCGACTCTCTACGCGCTAGCCCAAGGGTGCGATCCCGAGCGCGACTGGTACGGCGAACCCCACAATCTCGAGGGCCACTCCCCCATCCCCGGGGCTCGCGCCGTCCGGAATCATGCGTTTCCTAACGACGTCAAGTCGACGGTAGACGAGATGATGGGGCCGGAAGCCGGAGAGCTCTTCTGGAAGAATTGCCGCAAACTTGTCAATGTCCGCAATCCCTTCGACCTCACCCTCTCGGCCTATTTCTGGGAGACGCAAGATCTCCGCGCGCAAATCGACGTC